>NZ_JAUBUC010000183.1:0-3475 GCF_036705285.1 Microcoleus sp. B4-C1
ATTTAACAATTATTTACAAATTGTAGAAATTAAAGCCGTCCTAGAAGGACGGGGCTTTAGACCCACTTTTGCGGTAATTGGTTGGGTTCACGCTTGTCAAATCGTTTATGAACGGGCTCTGGGGCCCGTTCCACAAGAAATTCACTCTTTGTGGAACGGGCTCTGGGGCCCGTTCTTGAGAATGGTTCAAGAGCTCAGATATAACGATCGACAACACGGCAACTCTGGATACGGCAATGCCCAAAGCGTGTCAACTTAAGCTGTCAGTCCACCCAGTCCTCCCGCCCACCCGGCAGTCCTAAGCGGGAATGAATTCCCTGTCTCATAGCTAAAGTCCTCTCAAAGAGGACTGAAGAACTCATTAGTTGTCTTTGAGAGGACTGAAGAACTCATTAGTCGTCTTCAGACGACTTTCGCTTTGAGGCAGGGGTTTAAACCCCTGCCGGATTGCTGTCAGTCCACCCAGTCCTCCCGCCCACCCGGCAGTCCTAAGCGGGAATGAATTCCCTGTCTCATAGCGAAAGTCCTCTCAAAGAGGACTGAAGAACTCATTAGTCATCTTCAGACGACTGAAGAACTCATTAGTCGTCTTCAGACGACTTTCGCTTTGAGGCAGGGGTTTAAACCCCTGCCGGACTGCCGGACTGAGGGTTTGCCCTTAAGCTGACACCAATATCTTTGCACCTTCCCGCAAAGGACGCTTGCGGGTAGTCCTCTATTGTGTTTGTGTATTGTTGATTACTGTAGAAATAGTTACAGAGGGGATTGCGATGATGATTCACGAGTTGAAGCGTCGAACCGTTTACTCTGCGGGCCTTGCGAGTTTAATGCTGAGTGTTTCGTTCTGGATCGCTCCTGTAGCGCTGGCACAATACACTCCTCCTGAAAACCCTTCTAAACCGAAAGAAACGGGCACGAATACGACTCGCGGGGGCAGTTGCGAAGCTAATTCATCGGCGAGATTGACTGCCTTAGTGCCGTTTAGCCATGTGGGACAGACGATTTCTGGGCATCCGACTTTTACCTGGTTTGTACCCGATCGCACTTCTCGTCCGCTGCAATTGAGGCTGTTTACTCGATCGGGACAACTGCTCTACAGAACCGAGATGCAGAGTCAGCCAGGAATCATGTCGGTTGCTTTGCCTTCAAATCTGCCCCAACTGTCGATCGGGCAATCCTATCAGTGGCAAGTGGTGTTGGTGTGCGATCGGAATGTTCCTTCGAGAAATGTGGTGGCGGCGGCAGAAATCCAAGTCGTTGCGCCTGCTGCATCGTTGCAGACTCAACTTGCAGCGGCGCAAACTCCCCAACAGCGGATTGACCTGTATGCGGAGTCTGGGCTGTGGTATGACGCGATCGCGGAAGCGCGCAAAGCCTCTGAGACTTCTCAAAGCCAAGCGGCTGTGCTGGAATTGCTAGATGCTCTCGCTAGTTCGGAAGCCGAACCTTTGAAAGATTGGAGCGATCAATTGAAGCAAATTAGGGCGATCGAACAACAACGCCAACTCCCGCAACCCAAACCCTAAAATCCCATGCAGCCTTTCTCGCTAACACTGTTTAAATTCAGTAATCGTAAAGTGCGATCGGGCTTCCTGTTTCCCCTCGCCTTTTGCGTTTTGTCTGTTGCTTTTTATATTCCTATGCACTCTCCACTTCCGGTTAGCGCTCAAACTACGGATGCTCGTCAAGCAGAGGCCGATCGGCTAATACAGCAGGGGCTTCAACAGTATGGCATTGGCCAATTCCCAGCAGCGGTGAATTCCTGGCAACAGGCACTGCAAATTTATCGTGCTCTCAAAAACCGCCAAAGGGAGGGTGGGGCACTAGGCATTTTGGGAGCTACTTACCACTCTCTGGGCAACTCGGTCAAAGCCATTGATTATTTGCAGCAGAGTTTAACCATCGCCCGTGAAATTAAAAACCGCCACATTGAAAATTTGGCGCTGCGCGATTTGGGAAAAGTTTACTACTCTGTGGGAAACCATGCCAAAGCCATTGAGTATTCACAGCAGGGTTTAGCCATCGCTCGCGAAATTAAAGACCGCGAAGGGGAGGGTGTGGCACTGGGCAATTTGGGACGTGCTTACTACTCTCTGCGCGACTATGGCAAAGCCATTGAGTATTCACAGCAGTGGTTAGTCATCGCCCGCGACATTAAAGACCGCCAAAGTGAAGGTAGTGCACTGGGCAATTTGGGGCGTGCTTACCTTGGTCTGGACGACTATGCCAAAGCCATTGAGTATGCACAGCAAAGTTTAGCCATCGCCCGCGACATTAAAGACCGTCAGAGCGAGGGTATCGCACTAGCCGTTTTGGGAGCCAGTTACAGCTCTCTGGGCAATTATGCCAAAGCCATTGAGTATTCAAAGCAAAGTTTAGCCATCGCCCGCGAAATTAAAGACCGCCAGAGCGAGGGTGCGGCAGTGGGCCTTTTGGGAAGCGCTTACCGCTTTCTGGGCGACTATGCCAAAGCCATTGAGTATGCACAGCAACATTTAGCTATCGCCCGTGAAATTAAAGACCGTCACAGCGAGGGTCTGGCACTGGGCAATTTAGGATTCACTTACCTCAATCTGGGCGACTCGGCCAAAGCCATTGAGTATTCACAGCAGTGGTTAGCCATCGCCCGCGAAATTAAAAACCGCTTTGGCGAGGGTGCGGCACTGAACAATTTGGGAGGTGCTTACTACTCTCTGGGCGACTCGGCCAAAGCCATTGAGTATTCACAGCAACATTTAGCTATCGCTCGCGAAATTAAAGACCGTCAGAGCGAGGGTGTGGCACTGGGCAATTTGGGAAGCGCTTACAGCTATCTGGGCAACTCGGCCAAAGCCATTGAGTATCAGCAGCAGAGTTTAGCTATCGCACGCGCAATTAAAGACCGCCAGGGAGAAGGTAGAGCGCTCAACAACCTGGGAGTGGATTTTTTGAAAGCTGGCAACCCAACAGAATCTGAAAAAATGCTCGTCAATGCCATTCAAGTTTGGGAATCGATGCGGCAAATGCTCGGCTCCAACGACGCGAATAAAGTCTCCATCTTTGAAAGACAAGCTATGACTTATCGGACTTTACAACAAGTCCGGGTGGCTCAAAATAACCCGATCGCCGCTTTAGAAATTGCCGAACGGGGACGTGCTCGTGCCTTTGTCGATCTCCTGACACAGCGCTTATCAACTGGTGATGCCAGTTCGGTCATCGCCTCTGCTCCCAACGGCGAGCAAATCCGACAAATCGCCAAAGCACAGAACGCCACTTTGGTGCAGTATTCCATCATCTACGACGACTTTCAGATTCAAGGCCAACAAGTAGGGCGAGAATCCGCGCTCTACATTTGGGTAATTCAACCCACAGGCGAAATCGCGTTTCGCGAAGTAGACCTCAAACCCCTGTGGCAAAAACACAACGCCTCTCTAGCCAGCTTAATTATTGGCAATCAAGAATTCCTGGCTGTTCGCAGTCGCAGCAGTCTTGGCTC
>NZ_JAUBUC010000184.1:0-3459 GCF_036705285.1 Microcoleus sp. B4-C1
TAGGAACAGGCTTTTCGGCCTGTTCCACAAGAAAATTCACTCTTTGTGGAACAGGCCGAAAAGCCTGTTCTTGAGAATGGTGCAAGAGCTCAGTTTTAACACGCTTTGCGATCGATAACTCCTGACTCGTGTTCAATAATGAATCCGTCTATCCGTGACTTCCGTGTCCTCCCTTTCTTCAACCACACCTAAAATTTGCAAAATGTCAAGGGATTCGATCGACTTTTCCCCACCTTAGCCACCAAGTCCCAAACCAGATTTAGCGCCGCAAATAATTCCCCAAATCTCTTGCCACAAACGGCCACATCCGTTGTAATATAGATGTAAGTCACAGCCCGTTAAAGTAATCAACAAACAATTAAGCCGCTCAATATATTCACGCTCCAACGAGCGCTGAGTTGTATTTAGCGTGCCTATTAAAGAGCGATCGAAGCTCCTCACACACCCCCAATATTCAGGAAGAATAATGCCATCAATATCCGCCAACGATGTAGACGTAGCAGAGCAATATTGGCACTACCTAGAAATATCCAAGGTTGCAACTATCTTAGAAACCAACCTGGAAAGCGGTTTAGAACCGACAGAAGCCAACCATCGCCAACAGAAATTCGGGCCCAACGAACTAACAGTTAAAGCAGGGAAACCAGCCTGGTTAAAATTTATCCTGCAATTTAACCAACCCCTCCTGATCATCTTGCTGAGTGCAGGTTTAATCAAAGCCGTGATCGGAGAATGGCTAAACGCTAGCGTAATTTGGGGCGTAACAACCACCAACGCTACTATTAGTTTCATCCAAGAAGCTGGAGCCGAGAAAAAAATTGAAGCCCTCGCCCAAGCTGTCACCACCGAAGCCACAGTCATTCGGGGCGGCAAAAAATTAAGAATTCCCTCCAAAGAACTCGTTGTCGGCGACTTAGTAACCCTGACTTCCGGCGACAAAGTACCGGCAGACTTGCGCTTAGTGAAAGTCCGCGACTTGCAAATCGACGAATCGGGACTCACCGGGGAATCAGTTGCTGTCGAAAAAGAATTAGGACAATCTGGAGATATAGTTCTGCCAAAAGAAACGCCACTAGCAGAACGGGATAACATGGCCTATGCCGGCAGTTTTGTCACTTTTGGCCAAGGTAGCGGCATCGTAATTGCGATCGCCAATAAAACCGAAACCGGCAAAATCTCCCAACTATTAGATCGGCACATCGATCTCACCACCCCCTTAACCCGCAAATTCAACCAATTCAGTCAAAACTGGCTGTTATTCGTGTTGGGAATGGCAACCTTGACCTTCGCAGTCAGATTGGGCAGACCTGTCCCAGAGGGGGTTTCAGCCTTTAAAGAAGCAGTCGAACCCGCAGTCGCGCTGATTGTCGGCGCAATTCCCGAAGGCTTACCCGCCGTCATCACCGTCACCCTAGCCGTAGGCGTTTCCCGGATGGCAAATCGCCACGCGATCGTCCGCAAATTGCCCGCTGTAGAGACCCTAGGCGGCGCTACAGTCATCTGTTCCGACAAAACCGGAACTTTGACGGAAAACCAGATGACGGTGCAAGAAATCTATTCTGGCGGCGAATCCTACTCGGTTACGGGTACGGGATACAGCCCCGAAGGTGAAATTCAACTCAACCAACTGCCAATTACTGTCAGCCAAACTCCAACTTTGCAAGAATGTTTGCAAGCTGGACTCCTTTGCAACGACTCTCAGTTGGAATTTAAAGATGATAATTGGATAGTCGTCGGAGATCCGACAGAAGGAGCGTTAATTACTGTTGCCAAAAAAGCTGATTTGAGCCAGCAAATTTTGTCCAAGTCAATGCAGCGGCTGGATTCAATTCCCTTTGAATCTCAGTTTCAATACATGGCGACGCTGCACCGAACTCCCAGTGGCAAAATTTTGTACGTCAAAGGTTCAGTAGAATCCATTCTCGGCCGCTGCGGTTCCAGTCTCGATACCCAAGGAAATCCGGTAGAAGTCGATCGCGAACAAATCCACCACCAAGTCGATGAAATGGCGCATCAAGGCTTGCGCGTCTTGGCTTTAGCGAAAAAGCCAGTACCCGAAAGCCAAAATTCCGTCGATCATTCGGATTTGGAATCTGGGCTGATTTTCTTGGGACTCCAAGGCATGATCGACCCGCCGCGGGCTGAGGCGATCGCAGCCGTCCAAGCTTGTCAAACCGCCGGCATCCAAGTCAAAATGATTACCGGCGACCACATCGCTACAGCCAAGGCGATCGCCCGCCGCATGGGATTTCGCAAAACTAAACACCACAGGGAACTTGTAGCCTACACCGGTGCTCAACTCGCCGCCATGAGCAAGCAGGAACTCGGCGAAGCTGTAGAAGCCGGCTCAGTTTTTGCCCGCGTCGCCCCCGAACAAAAACTCCGCCTCGTAGAAGCTTTGCAAAATCAAGGCGAAATCGTGGCGATGACGGGAGACGGCGTTAACGACGCGCCGGCGCTGAAACAAGCGGATATCGGTATTGCGATGGGCAGCGGTACGGAGGTTTCTAAGGAAGCCGCTGACATGATTCTTACCGATGATAACTTTGCGTCGATCGAATCTGCTGTCGAAGAAGGGCGATCGGTTTACAAAAATCTGCTCAAAGCAATCAGTTTCATTCTCCCAGTCAACGGCGGAGAATCGATGACAATTTTGCTCAGCACCCTCCTCGGTCGAGAATTGCCGATTTTGTCGCTACAAATTCTCTGGTTGAATATGCTCAACTCAATTACGATGACTGTGCCGCTTGCTTTCGAGCCCAAGTCACCGGGAGTGATGAAACAACAACCGCGATCGGCAAACGAACCTTTGCTGACTCCAAATCGAATCAAGCGAATTATCGCTATTTCTCTTTACAACTGGACTCTGATTTTCGGAATGTTTGAATGGGTGCGTCAAGCGGAGTGGGGAACGATCGAGCTCGCCCGCACAATGGCGATTCAAGCTTTGGTAATGGGGAGAATTTTTTACCTATTGAGCCTCAGCCAGTTGTTGCCTTCTTTGATTGCTAAATTTAGCGGTTCTAAGGAAGAAGTTAGCGGTGCTCCCGCCCTCGGTGTGGGAATTGTCGTGGCGGTGATTTTGCAGATCATCTTTGCTAATTCTCCATTTGTCAATAGCATATTTGAGACGGCTCCGATGAATCTGGATCAGTGGCTGATTTGCTTCGGTGTCGCTCTGCCGATGATCGGTGTTGCTCTCTCCGTCAACCGCTTTGACCCGCCCAACTAATGGAACTTGTAGGTACAGCCATTAGTAATTTCGGCTTTCTCTGTTTCTACTCGTTCTACTCGTTACCAGGCAGAGCCTGGTAACACAGATCCGGAGGCTCTGCCTCCGATTTTCCTGCTAAAATAGCGAGCCTCTTCCTCTGGAAATCGGGGGTGCATCTCACTTTGGCGAATATGTCGCAAAAGGGTTAAAATGGAAAAGCTAGTAAAATTGCCAAAAAATATGAG
>NZ_JAUBUC010000185.1:0-3446 GCF_036705285.1 Microcoleus sp. B4-C1
GTAACTACGGCCAAATATGACAGGCGTGGGGAGGAAACTAAGCGGCGGGCCGTGCAGCATTTGGAGTTTTAGGGCTTGAGAGAACTACATAAGATTGATACAAAGTGGATAAGACAGACATCTAGGACTGCTATATCCTGAAAATACAACGGGGATTAAAATCCTCCGAGTCGGTTCCCTCTCAGCACGCTTTGTGTCTTCTGAGTTTCACGCATCCCGTGAGGTTTGGATGAAACTTATACAGCAGATTCCAGGCAAATAGAGTACACCTTAATCCCAAGCACTTACCAAAGGCACTTACCAAAATGGTTGACAAACCCTTGCAACCGTACTCCATAAACCTGGAAATTGCTGTGGCAATTTATTTAGGATTTAAGTAAGTCGGCGCTTTAAAACGCAACTATGTAAACGATGTAAAGTGTCCAAATGCTCTCTACTGGCTGACTTAAGCCTATTTACATACTGTTACATTATTCGGTTTAATCCCGCCTACCTACTTATGCAACTATCCCAGGAATAGGGGCAACACTCACCATCAAAAATTCGTTCTTTTAATGTTTGATTAGTTTTGATGGTAACACAACCGATGGAGCTCGTCACGCGAAGCAGTTACTCCCTAAAAGTCCTAAGTAGTCCAGAGAATCAGCGATTAAGATTTACTCCCTATCAGCGCCCGGATAGCATTGTAATCAGCCGCCTCAGCTTTCCAGCAAGTTTTCTTGAATCGTAGCGGCACTTAGCTTCTACCAAGATTTTTTCCATCAGCTCAGATGAAGCTACTGCTTGCAGCCATGCAGCTTCTAAAAATACTTCTACAGTCACTCCTTTTTCTTTGCAAAATCTCGTCAAATTAGCATCTATTTCGGCATCTAAAACAACAGCAGAATGGCGGCGAGTTGGCGGAATTTTCGCGAGTTCGGCTTTTAATTCCTCTAAGGTTGAATTGTCACCAGTGGTTTCTTTTGAAGGTTCGTTCGCCGGAGTTGACTGTTGGGTAATTTGTTCGCTCTCCTGTTTGGGGGCGATTAAAGTATCTTCTCGGCTTGGAACAACTGTTCGCTTGCGGTTGGAACGAATTTTGTCGAGGATGCTGTCACTCATAAAAAAGCTCGGTAGGTGGGAAACTTAGCGCACTTAGACCGGAGTTTCTGACTGTACTTTTTGTTGTAAAAGAGACTCGATTTTGGCGAGCAGTATTTCAAAGGGATATTCTAAGTCGGGATGTCCTAATTCGCTGAGAGTTTGGCGTTTGTTAATGGCTTTTTTGTACTGTTCGGATTCTCGGATTGAAGGGAGAATTAATTCGTTTTCAACTTCGTCTTTCATTCCTTCTACGGCAAGGCGGCTTTCTAGGGTTTGAGTGTTGCCAATCCAGCGGTCGCGGAAGGGCAGCACTCCTAGTACGGTAGCGTTGGTTGCTTTGACATCTCTCATGGAGTTGAGCAAGTCGAGTGTCCGCACTAGGGAACCGTAGCCTTTGACGGAGGCTTCGGCGGGTACGATTACGGTGTCGGCGGCACCGATTGCGGTTAAGCAAATCTGCGAGCGCTGCGGGGGTGCGTCAATGATACAAAATTTGAAGGCTTCGGCAACAGGTTCGAGGCGGCGCAGCAATAGGGTAGCGCCGACACCGCTGCTGGATAGGTAGTCGGCGGCGGCGTCTAGTCCGTCGTCGGAGGGAATTAGAAACAAGTTGTCGCTACCTTCGACTGGATAGATGCCGTCTTCGATGGGTACGGATTTTTTGAGAACTTCCAGCAATGTGGGCTGGTTGGGTTGCAGTTCTAGCCCCAGGTAGGTGGTCAGGTTGTGTTGGGGGTCGGCGTCGATAGCCAGTGTGGGATAGCCCCGGCTGGCTAGGAGGCGGCTCAGGAATAGAGATGCGGTTGTCTTGCCCTGCCCCCCGGACAGGGACGCGATGGCGACTGCGATCATGGCTTTAGGGACATGGGATGGGGTTTTCTATATATATCGTCATCTAAAAAACGAAAATAGTCAATATCTAAATTACTAAAAAGCTAATTTTATTATTTTAGTAATTAAATTTTTACCATAAAGCTAATTTTATAAAATGACTAAAAGCTCACTTACTAAAATTAGCAAGTGAGCGCAGTCCTTACCATACCAGAGTTACCCCAAGTAGCGTAGAGGGGTAGCCACCGAGAGGTTCCAACTCAGTCAAGCGTTACTTCCGGTCTGCCCGACCGTAGTTGCTTTACGCAAAATGTTAATCGCCGCGTTTTCATTCTTGTCTGCTACGTATCCACAGTGAGAACATTTATGAGTTCTGGTACTCAATGTTTTTGCCACGTTATGCCCGCAATTTGAGCAGTTCTGGCTTGTGTCGCGCGTGGGAACGGTGATCGCTTGTTTTTGAAGAGGATTTTTTTGACTAAACTCATGTCATAGTAAGGCGTGGCGCGTGTTTAAAAGGCGCGGCGCGTGTTTAAAAGGCGCGGTGCGTGTTTAAAAGGCGCGGCGCGTGTTTAAAAAGGCGCGGCGCGTGTTTAAAAGGCGCGCCGCGTGTTTTCTCGCTATAAAACATAATATGACGCGCGGCCTTGACCCTCTAATTTCAACTGGTTGGCATCAGTCAACTTCCGCAGCAGGCGACTAGCTTGGTCTTCGCTGATACGACAAAGTTCCACAGCTTCTTTTCTGGTAATTCTGCCGTGAGTCCTTACATATTGAAGCACCATTTGCTCTTGCTGAATGGGTTCAAAGCCAGCTTGCCGAACGTAATCAGCGGATTGTCCCAGTTCTCGGTAAACTAAGGGGCTAAGGGTGTAGGTGCGTCCTTTTTTGACGCCACGCGCTTCTACCAAACCAGCTTCAACTAATCGTTCTAACACGCTGCGGGCGATCGCTTCATCTCGCTGAATGGCACGGGCGAGAGTAGCCGTGTCTAACCGTCTTTCTTGTCGCAATTGTCCGATCGCGATTAAAGAGTCAACGGGGAGTGGGCAATGACTGCGATTTTCCTCTTCAATCACTACGCGCAACAGTCCTAAGTCGGCTTCCCCCCCTGGCAGTCTGACGGCAACTGAATGAGAGTTTGTGCTTCGATAATCAGGGGCGGATCTTCCGTAGCGCAATAACCCCTGATAGATTAAATCTACACCGCGCCCAGTTCGTTCGGCGAGTCCGATGCGTTTAATGGCATCGGCTAGAAAGGGGTTTCTCGGTCGGGGTTCTACGACTAGCAAGTTATCTAAACTGACACCTTCAACAAAACCCCCTGGGTTGCTGATGGTAATTCCGTAATCTTCCCAGCGGATGTGAACGGCTCCCAATTTAGTGTAATCTCGGTGGATGAGGGAGTTGACTGAGGCTTCGCGAAAGGCGCGGCGATCGTAGTTGGGAACGGGAACGCGAAATAAACCGATCTGCACTTCATCTTCTTCGACACGCACCTCGAACTGTTCCATGACTCGCTCAAACAGTTT
>NZ_JAUBUC010000037.1:0-65221 GCF_036705285.1 Microcoleus sp. B4-C1
TTCTACTCCGTTCGACTTGCATGTGTTAAGCAGACCGCCAGCGTTCATCCTGAGCCAGGATCAAACTCTCCGTGTTGGATTGTTTTTTTGGCTTACGTCAAGTTCTTTCTACTCAGCTATAAAAGCTGGTTTTTTTCCCTTGACTTTTTTCTCGTTGTTTGCGATATTGAGTTCAGCTCTCGCTTTTACTCTCTATCTTAATTTTTTGACGAGGTTAATAGTGCTTTAAGCTTTCAAACTATTCTTTTTTCTAGGTTCAGTTTTCTACCTTTAGTTCGCGGTTGTTTGAACCGCTTCCCTTCTGGCGCTTTATTAATATACTTATTCCGCAAGGTGTTGTCAAGCGTTTTGTGAAAATATTTTTGAGGTTTTTTGGAACCTATACACACCAAGGGTTTGAGCTACTGATTTCCGATCCTGCCTCCGCTGGCTGACTCCTTTTTCCGGGAAGGGGTCTTTTTTTTGGGCAAGATTGGACTTTTGAGGGGAGTATCTACCGCGCATGGGTAGAATATCTCTACGTGTAGCTGTTTTATATATAGATGTTCGATCGCCCGCTTATGAAAAAACCTGCCGCTCGCCCTAGTGGCTTATTCATTACCTGCGCTTCACTGCTGCTGGCTTGCAGTCAGACGAACACTCCCCAAACCTCTACTACAGCATCTCCGGCGACTTCGCCATCTCCCGGTGCTTCCCCAGAGGGTTCGCCTGGGGGGAGTTCCAACACTATATCTATAGGTATTGGGGTGGCGCAAACTAGCAATGTGGCTTTGCTGGGTCAGGAACAGGTGGCTGGCGCAAAAATTGCTGAGAAGTATTTCAACGATAAGGGCGGTGTGGATGGGACGCCGATTAGACTGGTGTTCCAAGATACCGGTGGAGATGAACAAGGGACGATCAATGCTTTCAATACTCTGATCAATCAGGATCAGGTGGTTGGTATTGTAGGGCCAACTCTGTCACAGCAAGCTTTTAGTGCAAATCCGATCGCCGATCGAGCAAAAGTTCCCGTACTCGGCCCCTCCAACACGGCTAAAGGCATTCCCCAGATTGGCGATTATGTGGCCAGAGTCTCCGCGCCTGTCGCCGTGGTAGCACCAAATGCAGTTAAAGCCGCCCTCAAGCAAAATCCCAATATTAAGAAAGTAGCCGTGTTTTTTGCTCAGAATGATGCTTTTAGCAAATCTGAGACTGAAACTTTTCAGACAACGGTTAAAGATATGGGACTGGAATTGGCAACAGTCCAAAAATTCTTGACTACTGATACAGATTTCCAATCTCAAGCCACTAATGGGATAAATGTCAAGCCGGATTTAATCATTATTTCTGGGTTGGCCGCGGATGGAGGCAATTTAATTAAGCAATTGCGGGAGTTGGGTTACAAAGGCGTTATCATTGGGGGCAACGGTCTGAATACTTCTAATGTATTTCCTGTTTGCAAGGCTCTTTGCGATGGGGTTTTGATTGCCCAAGCCTACAGCCCGGAATACGAAAATGAAGTTAATAAGGCTTTTCGCGATGCTTATCGCGCTCAATTCAAGAAAGAACCGCCTCAGTTTAGCGCTCAGGCTTTTACTGGCGTACAAGTTTTTGTGGAGTCATTAAAGGCAATTAATGCTAAGTCTAAGGTTAGCGAAAAGCCGTTGTCCGAGTTGCGGACAAATTTGAATCAGCAGTTGCTGGTGGGCAAGTACGATACGCCTTTGGGGCAAATTTCTTTTACGCCTGAAGGTGAGATTAATCAGAAAGAGTTTTATGTGGCACGCATTAAGATGGAGGCTGATGGTAATAATGGTAAGTTTGAGTTTTTGAAATGAGGGCACGACACAGATTTTGACACGGATACACGGATGAGTTATTGAGTGTGAGTCTGAGGTTAACCCCGCTGCCCCCCAAGGGGGGAAGTCAGAAGTCAGAGTAAAAATTGTATGCTGTTGGTTTTTGAATGATTTAATGTTGATGCCGAATCTCTAACTGGTGATGGACTTAACTCTGTTTTTGCAACAATTTTTGAATGGTTTGTCGATCGGCAGCGTGTATGCTATTTTTGCCCTGGGATACACGCTGGTGTTTTCTATTCTCGGAATTATTAATTTTGCTCACGGTGCAGTATTTACTTTGGGTGCTTATTTCACCTATGCGCTGATGGGAGGTACTTTCGGTTTTAATGGGTTGTGGGCTAATGCTCGAATTCCCGTGCAGTTGCCTTTTGCTGTGGCGTTAATTTTGGGAAGTGTCATGGCTGGTTTGGTAGGAGTAATTGTTGAACGAATTGCTTTTTTACCTTTGCGCCGCCGACTCTCTGATCCTCTGCTGACGGTGGTTTCTAGTTTGGGTGTGGCAGTTGCGATCGCCAATATCATTCAATATCTTGTCGGTGCGGAAATTTACACTTTTCCTGCTAACACTTACGGCTATTTACCTGCAGCAATTAACTTCGGGACAGCGGATAAACCTATTCCGATTCGGACTGTTCAAATAGTGATTTTTGTGGTATCAGTTGCGATTGTGGCTGTCTTAACTTACTTAATAAATTTTACTAAATTTGGCAAAGCAATGCAGGCTGTGGCTGAAGATGCTACTACTTCTAGTCTGTTGGGTATTGATACTGATAGATACATTGTTTTGACGTTTTTTGTGAGCAGTTTTCTGGCTGGTTTGGCGGGAAGTTTGGTGGGTTCTAGTGTGAGTATTGCTGGGCCGTATTTTGGTATTGCTTTTGGTTTGAAGGGTTTGGCGGTGATTGTGCTGGGTGGGTTGGGGAGTATTCCTGGGGCGGTTTTGGGTGGGTTTATCATTGGTTTGGTGGAGGCTTTTGTACCTGGAGATTTTTCGGCTTATAAGGATGCTGTTGCTTTTGCTATATTGTTTATTATGCTATTGGTTAGACCGCAGGGTTTGTTTGGACGGCGTTTGATTCAGAAGGTGTAAGATAATTCGGCGATTGAAATCGCTTTTATTATAAACGAAGATGATTCGGCGATTGAAATCGCTTCTACACAAACGAAGTCCGCCTTCGCGGACTAAGAAATAAAGAAAGTTATGGCTACATTTTTTACTACTTACGGGTTTTTAATCGTTTCGATGTTGCTGGGTGCAATGTTGGGAATGTCGCTGTATTTGCCTTTAATGACTGGACAATTGTCTCTGGCTAGCCCTGGTTTTTATGCGTTGGGTGGGTATATTGCGGCGATTTTGTCTACGACGGTGTTTAAGACGACAGGGGGTTTGTTTCCTCTACCATTGCTGTTGGTGGAGATGATAATTGCAGGGGTTGTTTCGGGGTTGCTGGGGATTTTGGTGGGCATTCCGGCGCTGCGTTTGAGTGGGATTTATTTGGCGATCGCAACTATTGCTTTTGTGGAAATTTTGCGGGTTTTATCGCTGAATTTAGATATCACTGGGGGGGCTGTGGGCATTTTTGGGATTCCGCAACCGTTTGCCACGCCGATCAAGTATTTGTGGATTGTACTACCTTTACTGTTGGTAAGTATGGCGATTGTCTATCGGCTGGAACGGATTCGCGTGGGGCGGGCTTTTGCGGCGATTCGGGCTGATGAGTTGGCCGCAGATGCGATCGGCATTAACCCAACTTTTTATAAGGTTTTGGCTTTCACGTTAGGTGCTGTTTTAGCTGGTGTTGTGGGTGCTGTTAGTGCCCATTTTCTGAATACTTGGAACGCCCGTCAAGGTACTTTTGATGCTAGTATTATTTACTTGACTTCTGTGTTGATTGGTGGTGGCAGAACGTTTCTGGGAGCAGTTTTGGGTGGGATGGTGTTTACTGCTTTGCCGGAGGTTTTGAGGGGGATGGCGACTATTCAGGGATTGCCGATTTGGTTGGCACAATTTCTGCGGGATGGGCGGTTAATTATTTTTGGGTTGCTGATTGTTTTGGGGACGATATTTTTTCCGCAAGGTTTGGTGACGCCGGAGTTGTTGAAGAGGTGGAAGAAGGGCGATCGCAATTCTGTTTAAGGGATTATATTATTCGCAGCTAAGTTTACTCACTGCGGCTGAGAAGAAAGTTTAATCGAGAAAGAGTAAGGTGTATCTCCTCCCCTTTTTGACAAGAGAACGATATAATTTCCACTGGCTAGATTCTTTTCAATCTTTCCTGGCTGGGAACGAGTAGCAGTTGCTTCAGTTATTTCATTACCTGGCAAGCCATTACCATTATCTGTATAGAGCGTTATCTGGGTTTCATTTTGTACCTGGTCGAGATACAGACTTACCCCACCAGGATTACCTATACTGAATCGATAATACTGTTTTCGCTTATCTTTATTTAGAGCAGATGGATCAGTTTTTTTCTCATTTCCTAATGAACCGAAATCATTAATTTTTTTGGTGTAGTTACTGCCAGTGATTCTGTATTTTGTGTCTTCTATTCTACGCTTAACTTCAACAATATATTTCCCGCTGCCTAGAATTTTTTCAATTTCTACTGGTTTATAAAGAGTAGCAGTTGCTTCAGTTATTTCATTACCTGGTAAGCCATTACCATTATCTGTATAGAGCGTTATCAGAGCTTCATTTTCGACCTCATCTAGGTACAAGCTAATATTGCTCGGATTACCTAAAGTAAAATAATATCGCTCTTTCTCGTTTTGGGAACTCAAATTACCTTTGACACTCGTGGTAAGTAGATCATTGTTGATGGTCGGTGCAGGTGGTGGTTTCGGTGTAGAAGAGTTAGATGATCCAGTGGAAGTAGGCTGGGGAAAAGATGGGACGCTTTGAACTTCAGGTTGACCTGATGGGTCAAAACGAATAATCCTGACTATACTTGGATCGGTTTCTAGATTGATATTAAAGTTTTGAGATGGATAGCCTGATTTACTTAAGTTGACACGAACCTCTCCTTTACTCGGAATTCGCACTTTGGCATAACCATTACTATCAGTATGTTCAACTACTGGCGGTCCTTGAGCAATGACCTGAATTTTTACTCCGGCCAAGGATTCTCCGATGCTCGTTTGTGTAATGAGTTCAACTTCTTTCTGTGTTACACCGCATACTTTTGAGTCCGAGATGATCTTACATCTAATCTCTGGAACAGTCGCACCAACACTAATAGCTGCGATGATAATACCTAAAATAGATAAAATATGATTATACTTCATTGGAGGTTTATTTTCATCTAATTTTTCATCCCAGTCAGGGATAACTAATTCTTCATCCCAGTCAGAGTCAACTACTTTTTTTTTAAGATGCGGCTAAAGGTCGGAAATACCTGTTGCAAGATACTTTCTGTACCTAGTTCAATTTCGTAGGAGATGAAGGGTGGCAGTAGAGGAAGTGTAGCTTTCAGCTTTCCCGCAGCCGATTTTTCTGGTTCATTTAGTTTGTTCCTAATTTCAGTTAATAGTTGGATCGCTTCCTGAGAGTAGCCAGCGATACTACTTTGCTGAATCTGCTCGACAATCTGTAAAACTTCTATAATGGCGCAATTTGCATCCGTTTCATTAATCTCGAATGAATTTGCATTTAGAGCTAAAAGTTGCCAGTATTCCTTCTCATGGTTACGAATTTCTGGTAAAACTTGTCTGGAAATTGTTTGTTTAATAGTATTTCTTTCTGCTGCACTGCTAGTATAAGCAAGTTGCTTTTGTAAATTACCCAGAGTTTCGTATGAGGAATCCAAGATTACCTCTAGATCATCTAACCTTCGACGTGGTATCATGACTTATATAACTCCTTTGGTTGATTGAGGCGCTCGCCCAAAATCTATAATATAATTTAGAAGTGCGATCGCCACTCGCAAAATAGTAAAGCTCTATCGCTCGCCGTTGATGAGCGGGATTGGATGTGCAGCCACTTCCTCCAGCAAACCTGCTTTTTATCCTTTTCCACATCATAGACCGATCGCTCAAAACTGAAAAGAGAAAAAAGACGGAAAAAGACGGGTATTTCTAAAATCGCTATGCAAGGCGGAAAAAGACTGATAAAGACGGATAAAGTCGGGTATACTAACTAGAGTTTTCTGACACCCCTACTGATGGACACTGCCCATACCTTGCAATTTGTAGATGAAGTGGTCTGCGCGAAGACTGGCAAACATCTCAATGACTTGCAGCGCGGAATTATCGAGGGAATACTGAAGCGACAAAAGTATTCTGATATTGCATATACTTATGGCTGTACGGCGGGTCATGCTAAGGATGTAGGTTACAAGCTTTTGCATATGTTATCTGATGTTTTCGGCGAATCAGTTGATAAACGTAATCTTAAATCTGTCCTAAAACGGCAATCAACTATAAAGATTGCTTTAAATAATAGTAATAATATTGAGGGTGATAGCAACACAATTAACTATATCAATGGTTGCTCAGAACTACCCACTCCTACCCCAGATAAAAGTCAGCCTCCGACTCCCGACTACCAGGATGGCACGAATCAAGTTAAAATTGAAATGGTTGGTAAATTACGACTGTTGGGATTGAAGGATGAGCAAATTGCAGGGGTGCTAGGGCTGACCTTGGAGGTGGTGAAGCAGATAGATTGATAATAGCTTTTAGTTGTTTAAAACACACATCCTCTGTCAGGAGGTATAAGTTTTATGTTTGCAGTTGTCACGCCAGAAAAAATTCATTTGCCGCCAGGAACAGTGATTAAATTGCCTGGTACTTGGCAGGATTACCAAGCACTTGTAGCACAATTGGGCGATCGTCAGATTCCGCGCATCAAATATCGACCAGGAGAGATTTTGTTAATGTCCCCTTTACCAGTACACGGAAAACAAGCTCATATTATTGCAATGGTGGCAATGGTTTTGCTAGATTACTTGGGGCGAGATTATGAAGCTTTTACACCAATTACGATGGATTTGCCGGAGGTAAGAGGAATTGAACCAGATTATTGTTTTTATATCGATAATTGTGCGACAATTATTGGTAAAGATCGGATTGCTTGGGGTGTTGAACCGCCGCCCGATCTAGTAATCGAAGTAGACGTAACTAGCTACACGGATTTAGATGATTACTTGCCTTATCAAGTGCCTGAAGTGTGGCTGTTTAAGAAAAATAAGCTCAGAATTTACGACTTGCAAAACGATCGATATGTCGAAAGTTCAGTTAGCCGTTATTTTCCCAATTTTAATGTATCAGAAATTGTGGAGGAATGCTGGCAAATGTCGCGCGATCGCCCTACAAGTGCTGTAATTCGGGAGTTGCGGCAAAAAATTGAAAGGGAAAACGGTTGAATCATATCGTGTTCGGTGAATTGACCATAATTCCTGTAGGGGCAGGTTCACCAACAATAATTGCCTAAAACCCACAATTCTGATAAACCTGCCCCCGCCCAAGGATTACAAACAACTTTGATTGTGGCTAATTAAACAAACATCATATTCTGCCAAATCTTAATACTTTTGTCACTGCTGCCGCTAGCCAAAAACTCTCCTTCCGGGCTAAAATTAACAGAATATACCGAGTTAGTGTGACCCGCAATATTGCAAATTTCTTGACCGTCTTTCACTCGCCAAATCTTGATAGTTTGATTGCTGCTGCTAGCCAGAATCTCGCCATCGGGACTAAAAGCAATAGAATCAACATACCAAGAATGTCCTGTGATAGTTAAAACTTCTTGCCAATCTTTGACCCACCAAATTTTAATAGTATTGTCATGGCTACCGCTAGCCAAAAACTCTCCATTTGGACTAAAAGCTATGCAGCGAACGGAGTCTGTATGACCTGTAAGTGTGCGAATTAGCTTCCCATCTGTGACGCGCCAAATCTTGATTGTTCTGTCCCAACTGCAACTAGCAAGAGTTTCGCCATCCGGGCTAAAAGCAACAAAATAAACTAAATTAGTGTGACCCGCAAGGGTGCGAATTTCTTGCCCGTCTTTGATGCGCCAAATCTTGATTGTTTGGTCCCAACTGCTGCTAGCAATAATTTCGCCATCGGGACTGAAAGCTGCGCTGTAAACTGAGTTAATGTGACCGATCAGAGTGCGAATTTCTTGTCCATCTTTCATCCGCCAAAGTTTGACAGTTTTGTCGTGGCTGCTGCTGGCTAGCATCTGTCCGTCCGGGCTGAAAGCTACTGTATAAACCGAATTGGCGTGTCCTGTGAGGGTGACAATTTCTTGCCCGTCTTCTACTCGCCACAGCTTGATTGTTTTGTCATCGCTGCCGCTGGCTACAACTTCTCCGTTGGGGCTGAAAGCCACAGAGTAAATTAAGTTTTTGTGACCTGTTAGGGTGTGAAGACATTGCCAGTTATAGGTTTGCTGTTGGGGCTGGGCGGGAGTTTTTCCGGGTTTAACTAACTTGGAACTTGTTTTAGGAATTGCTAGATCGATCGCAACTTGGGGATTGATTTCTTTTAATACTTCAACAGCCGTTTGATAGCGGCGGTTGGTAGCATTGGCAATCATTTTGTCTAAAACTTTCCCTAGTTCTTCACTGACTGGGTTGTTTGCCAAATACTGACGCCATATCCAGGCATCTTCACCAGGATCGAACAGGTCAAAAGGGGAAACTTGAGTTAGCAAATACAAACAAGTTACGCCTAAACTGTACAAATCGCTGGTAAAAAATGCTTTGCCTCTAGCTTGTTCGGGGGCGATGTATTCGGGGCTGCCGATGCTGGTTCCTGTTTTAAGTAATGCTGTACCTGTGGCAATTTTGGCGGCGCCAAAGTCTACTAAAACTAATTGTTTGTCTGCGCGGCGGATGATGTTTCCTGGTTTGATGTCTCGGTGAATAACGTTGTGGGAATGGATGAAGTGAAGGACGGGTAATAAGCTATTAAGTAAGTCTTGAATTTGATTTTCGCTAAATCTGCCTTCTGTTTCTACAAGTTGTGCTAAATTTTGCCCGTCGATAAATTCTTGGACTACATATTGTCGGCCGTCTTGGATGGAATAGGCTAAGAGTTCGGGAATTTGGGGGTGTTTTCCCAACTCGTCTAATCGCATTGCTTCTTGTTCAAAAAGTTCGGCTGCTTTTTTGCTGTTGCGATTGCTTGCTGAGGGGATGAGTTGGGTTTCTGCGGGTAAAAATTGTTTGATGACGCAGCGAGGTTTTGAGGGTTTGTCTTCGTCAACCGCGAGGAATGTTCTACCAAAACCGCCTTGTCCGATCGCCTTTATAGCCCGGTAGCGATCGCGCAGCAGCAGTTTTGAACGGCAATTTCGGCAAATTTTGGCTGCGGGAGGGTTTTGTGGCTTGGAACAGTTGGGGTTTAGGCAGTAACTCATTCGATTTTAGATTGCGGATTTTTGATTTTTGATTTTAACTTTTTGAATATTTCCACAGCGCAGTAGATATTATACCTCATTAGCTTTTTAAGAACGGGCTAGAAGCCCATTCCACAAGAAATTCACTCTTTGTGGAACGGGCTTCTAGCCCGTTAAGCGAGAATGGTGATCTGGGCGTGAGTTCCGGGATACCTTACTATATATGCCAGTTGCGTCAGTTCTGTTTTAGAAGTTCCACATAACGGGGTTATCGTCTAAATGGTCGGTGACTGTTCGCCCGATCGCGTCAATTTCTTTTAATTCCTCTTCACTCAATTTTACCTCAGCAGCTTTAGCATTTTCGGCTGCTTGTTCCCCGTCGCGCGCGCCGACAATCGCATTTGTTTGCGGCTGGGAAATCAACCAGGCTAAAGCTAAGTTGCCCAAGCTTATCTGGTGGCGATCGGCAATTGGCCTGAGTTGATTTAATGCTGTTTGCACTCGGTCGTAATTTTCTTTGATGAACAGCTTATTTTTGGCGCGGTGGTCGCCTTCTTCAAACTTGTGTTCTGGCCCGAATTTACCTGTCAATATTCCTTGAGCTAGAGATGAATAGGCAATGATGGAGATATGATTGTCCACACAATAGGACATCGCATCTTTTTCTACCCAGCGCCAAAACAGAGAATAGGGCGGTTGCAGGCTGTCAATGCGTCCGTATTGGGCGGCTTCTTCTATTTGGGCGCGGGAGAAGTTGGAAACGCCGATCGCCCGAATTTTTCCCTGTTCTTTTAACTTGTTCAGGGCGTTCATTGTGTCTGCAATTGGCACTAACTCGGAATTCCAAGTGCCGGCGGGCCAGTGGATTTGATAAAGGTCGATATAATCGGTGTTGAGGTTTTTTAGCGATCGATCGCATGCTTCGATTAACAAATCGGGTTTCAGGTGGTTGGCGAAAACTTTGCTAGCATAAACTACTTGCGATCGCACATCTGAAAGTGCTTGACCGATAATTTGTTCCGAATGCCCTTCTCCATAAACCTCAGCCGTATCAAAGGTGGTAATACCTGCCTCAAAAGCCGCGCGCATTGCTTTGACAGTTTCAGCATCCTCAATTCCCACCCACATCCGCTTCCCAGCTTGCCAAGTCCCCATAATTATCGGGGTAATCTGAATTTGTGATGTCCCCAATTGTCGCTTTTGCATACCCTAAGTCCTCATTTATATTTTTAGTATTCACCCTCAAGCTCTCTAATCTTAACAGAAAAAAGTTGGGTAGTCTCCACAGTAATGCTATCGTTTTATTTTGCAATAAATAGTGATATACACAGTTAAAAATTAAAAAGGGGAGAATCTCACTTTTGCAGCTAAGGAATGAGAATTAAATAACTTCCACTCTTGAAAGTGGGATGGGCGGGACGCCCATCCCACAATCACAATTAAAATTGTAAGTTATTTAATTCGCGATCCTAAGCTAGAAATTGGAGTTAGGAGTCAGGAGCCAGTAGTAAAAAAGTCAGAAGTCAGAAGTCAGAAGCCCGAAGAAGTGTTTTTACAAATATGAGATGCTCCCCTTATGGTAGTCTAAAACTACCTTGTAAAGCAATAATTTAATCCTCTAAAATCACTTCTGCATCTTGTGTTGCTTGAGAACTTTAGCGGGGCTGATAAATGAAATGCCCTGAGAAGAAGAGGTACTAATCATGACAGCTTCAATGACAGGCTCATAAACCGTTTTTTCTGCAACCCACTCCACAATAAAGTTTGCACCTGATCCTCCACTTGTATCATCGGCTGCAATAAAAAATTCTGTGGAAGCAAGCGGTTTGAGTTCTACTGGACTCTTAATGTCGTGCCTAATCAATTTCCCATCACTATCGTAGTAACGCACCGAAGTAATAATAATCGAATTTGTCAGATCCGTATTGCGGATACTGAGCGTGGCTGACAAATTCATGACTTGATCCTTGCTATTGTAGTGATAAATATGTGAGTAAATAGGGACATATACGGTTTGTCCCATCACAACTTTTGTTTTATCTAACGGGACTGCTTTCAGTGAAATTTCACGTTTTATATCGGGTTGTTGTCTTGGTGAGGTAGTTTGGTCCCAGCAAGAGCTCAGGACGATCGCCCCTAGCGCCCAACCAACCCAAAAATCATGTTTCAGCTTCATCGGCATTCATCCAAATACATCACATACATTGCAGTTACGTCTAAAGCAGAAAGCAGAGTGCACCTTCTCTCTCGTTTGAGGCGGTTTAGTGATAAGGTTTGAGGGGCAGTTCAACCTGGAACGTTGAGCCTTTGCCCACTGCACTCGTCACCTGTATTTGTCCGCTGTGTGCCTTGACAATTTGTTGGACGATCGCCAACCCCAGCCCAAAGCCTCCACTCTCCTGCGAGCGATCGGTGTCTACTCGATAGAAGCGATCGAAAATATAGGGTAAGTCCGCTTCTGGAATACCGATTCCCGTATCGATTATCTGAATGACTGCCAAATTGGAATGAAGAACTAGGCGTATCTTTACAGTTCCGCCAACGGGAGTATATTTACAGGCATTGTAAAGCAAGTTTTCGACTACTTGCCGTAGCAAATCAGGATCGGCCAACAATTCAATCCGTTGTTCCGGTGATTCGCAGGTTAGTTTGATATTTTGGACTTCTGCAAGTGCGAGAAACTGGGTTGCTAAATTGCTGAGGAACTCGTTGAGATTGATTAACCTGAGCGATTCGGGCGCAAGTCGCCCTTGATGACGAGCCAACAGCAGTAAATTATTCACCAAGGCTCCCATGGATTTTGCGCTATCTACAATGTTTTCTAAGGGAGGATGGTAACGTGTATCATCAGCCGCGATCAGCAACCCAAGCTGGGCATTAGTGAGAATGGCAGACAGGGGCGATCGCAACTCGTGAGAGGCATCGGCTGTAAAGCGCTGAAGCTGCTGATAGGCTTGCCGAATCGGTTGCATGGCCAGCCCACTGAGAAACCAACCTGTGATGGCAATTAAGCCCAGTGTCAGCGGGACAGCGAGAGTTAGCACAATCTGAAGCTCAGTGAGCCTGTTTTGAGTTTCTGTCAGGGGAGTTGCAACCTGAAGATAACCGAGTACCCCTGTTCTACCTTCAACGGGTAATGTCACCTGACGCAGCCAGATTCCTTTTCCCAAAAGTGGATCGGTCGATCGAACTGTGAGATAACCAAAAGGCGTATTTAACTGCTGGGGAGGAGAATTCCCAAAAAAACGAACTAACCGCCCTTGTGCGTTATACCAGCGCACGTAAATCAGATATTCAGCAAGGGGATGGGAACCACTGCCTAACAAGGAAACATGACTCAGATCGACCTGGTTCTGGTTTTGGCGAACTTCATAATGTACGCTGGCAGCCATGACTCTAGTTTTGTCATAGAGCAGTCGATCGAGCGCCTCTAGTTTATCTTTTACCTCAATCTGATAAATCGCCCCAGCAAACAGCACGAGAATGCTTCCCATGGAGAGGGTGAACCAACGAGCCAGATTGCGACGACTTTGATTAAACACGACTTGCCTTTACGATCTTTACTTGAGAGGGGAAGTGAGGCGATAACCCATACCGTAAATGCTCTCAATCCAGTCTGCCGATCCTACAGCCTGCAAGCGTTGGCGGAGTTTGCGAATTAGAACAGTGATCGCATTGCTCTCTGGTTCAGTCCCCCATTCCCACACACCTTGTTCAATCTGATTCCGAGTCAAAACTTGCCGGGGATGACGCATAAAATACTCCAACAACTGAAACTCGCGACTGGAGAGGGAAACGGTTGCACCTTGTCGCTCAACAGTAAGAGTATCGAGGTGGAGGTGCAGATCCTCAAGGCTGAGCGTATCTCCTTGCCAAAGGGGCGATCGCCGTCTTAATGCCCGCACTCGTGCCATGAATTCAACCAAGTCGATCGGTTTCACCAGGTAATCATCTGCACCTGCGTCTAACCCGGTCACTTTTTCCGGCGTGGTATCTCTTGCCGTAATCATCAAAATCGGCGCTGTTTTCCCTGCCGATCGATATTGACGACAGAGATTTACCCCACTGATATGTGGCAACATCCAGTCCAAAATCAACAAATCATATTCTTTTTCTGACAACAGCCACTGTGCCGTCTTTCCATCTTTTACCCCATCCACGCTATGTCCTGCTTGAGACAGCACTGTTTGAAGCGGCATCAGTTGCTTTGGGTCGTCCTCCACCAGCAAAACTCTCATATTTTTCTTTAATTGGGCATATCGAACTGAAACATTTGACGCATCGTCCTTGAGTAGGATTTCAGCAGACCGCTAACTCCACTAAAGTGCAAATATAGCAATCCTAAATCATTGGTGAATTTCTTACTCCCTCCCCTTGGCAAGGGGAGGGTTGGGGTGGGGTAAAAATTTATGTGGCAGGTTACTAAACGTTGGCTAAAAGCATCAGGCGCAGAGTTTTGGTTGCCATTGCCGTTTGTGGCGATCGCGTTTTGGATCGGTTCCAGTTTCCTAATGGCTCAAGAATTACAACAACCCCAGATAGTAAAGAATAAACTTCAGGCAGATACCCAGCTTAAAGCAACGGTGTCTGTCAATATATTGCTGATCAACGCGGTGATTAACCGAAAACAAGGAACCACCCAGGTTGCGGTAGAAACAGCAGAACCCATTTTGAAGCGATTGGAATTAGAATTGCCAATGACTGACGCAACCCAGATAGAGGCAGCGATCGCGCAAGAACTCCAGTTATCACGTCAAAATGTTCGCCAGTTAGTCCGTTACGAAATTGTTGAATAAGTTTAGTGTTTCAATATTGCGATCGCATCCAGTCAAATAAGGTTGTTAAATTTATAGGTTTCCTCGCTGCGATCGAGCAATTTTTTAAGTGGCAAGAAGCGCCAAATACTCTTGCCACTTCACTGTTAAGAACTACTGAGTGACGATTTCGTTATTGATGGAAACATTCGGTGCACTTTGCCGAGCAATTTGTTCTGCCAATGCTTTTTGTTCGGCCGTTTGAACGCGCCCTGTTAACACAATCGAATTATCCCGATCGTCTGCGTCCAAATCGAATTGCTTGAGGGTGGCATCGGAGTCTAAAGCATCTTCTACGCGATCGGCAATATCGTCAATGTCTTGATTTTGAGGCGTCTGTGCAGTCGTGGTTGCAGGCGCTGGAGTGGTTGGAACAGTCGTATTTCCAGTGGCAGTTGTGGGAGCAGAAGTAGATGGAACAGTTGTCTGTGGAGTATTGGGGGAGGTGCAAGCACCTAAACCCAAAATAGCAACAGTGCTGACGCTGATTCCTTGCACCAATAGCTTTAATAATTGCATATTCTTTGTTTGTTTTGTTTGTTGTGAAACGCAATTTTGCCGATAAACCTCAGCATGAAGTCTTTGAGGATTTGAACTCAATATAGCCTTTCGAGCTCTCCTATGAGGTACTCATGGGCATAGGCCTCCGTGGGCATAGGGCATACCTCACTTTTTTGAGAACTTGTATAAGTAAATGTACCATAGTTCATCCATCAAAAGTAATGCTTTTTACAACCCTTTTAATAAAAGGTAACAATAAATCAAATCGAGTGAACTAAGGTTGGCAAGTTTATAAGTTATCTTAATCGGTTCTCTGCCTAAGTATAGGGAGCAAATGTGATCCAAATGTGAGTAACAGAAATCAGTCGCTCACTTTTCCCTCACTTTCATCAATGACGCTAGAAACAAGACGAAATAACAAAGAAGCAGTTGGCTTGACAAGAAACGTTATGACTGCAACCAATGTAGAAAAATTAGTAGAACACTCTTGGCATCACATTTCTGTCGAGAAAGTAGCTCGGATTTTAGAGACTGACCTGGAAATAGGTCTATCTTCCGACGTGTCAGCCGAACGGCGCAAGATCCTCGGTCCCAATCAACTAACGGCTCAGAAGCAGCAAAGTGCCTGGTTGCGATTTTTTCAGCAACTGAATCAGCCACTAATCTACATTTTGTTAGCTGCTGGGATAGTAACAGCATTTCTGAAAGAGTGGATTGATTCAGGGGTAATTTTGGGGGTTGCTCTGACGAACGCCACCATTGGTTTCGTTCAAGAGTCAAAGGCAGAGAATGCGATCGCCGCTTTAGCAAAATCTGTTGCAACTGAGGCAACCATTCTCCGCAACGGTCAAAAGCAAGTGGTTTCATCCAGCGAACTGGTTCCTGGCGATCTCGTCTTGCTGTCTTCTGGGGATAAAGTGTCTGCGGATCTGCGGCTGATCGAAGTCCGTGACTTACAAGTCGATGAGTCAGCGTTAACGGGAGAATCTGTCCCGGTTCAGAAGCAATCCCAGGCGCTAGAGGCAGACGCTGCACTGGCCGATCGCACGAACATGGCGTATACAGGAAGCCTGGTAACGTTTGGACAAGGACGCGGACTCGTCGTCAGCATTGGTGAGATGACCGAGACGGGACACATTTCCCAACTCATGCAGCAAAGTACCACACTGGAAACCCCGCTGAGTCGCAAAATTGACAAATTTAGCAAAACCTTGCTCTATGTCATTTTAGGTTTGGCTGCCTTCACCTTTGCTGCAGGCATTGCCCAGAGATTTTCTTGGGTTGAGGTATTCAAGGCATCTGTGGCGCTTGCCGTCAGCGCAATTCCTGAAGGCTTACCGGCGATTTTAACGGTGACACTGGCGATCGGGGTTTCCCAAATGGCAAAGCAGCACGCCATTATTCGCAAACTTCCGGCAATTGAGACGCTGGGGAGCACCACCGTGATTTGTTCCGACAAAACTGGAACCTTGACTGAGAATCAAATGACAGTTCAAGAGATTGATGCCGGTGGAAAGCGATATCGGGTTAGCGGTGGAGGATATGCACCAGACGGGGAAATTTCTGTAAATGGACATTCCGTTGACTTGAGAAACGCACCTGCCTTATATGAATGCCTGCAAGCAGGACTTTTGTGCAACGATTCCCATCTAGAAGTGCAAGATGGAAACTGGACTGTAGTCGGTAGTCCAACGGAAGGGGCGCTGGTTGCGGTAGCCCACAAAGCGGGGTTAATTACTGAGAAACTGGAGGAAGCGTTTTCCCGGCTCGATACACTGCCGTTTGAATCTCAGTTTCAATACATGGCAACCTTGCATGACGATCGCCCACAACGGTTGATTTATGTCAAGGGTTCGATCGAGGCAATTCTCCAGCGGTGTCACCAGATGCTCGATGAAGAGGGAAAGCCGAGATCCCTCAACGCCGCGCCGATCGAGCAAACTGTGGACAGAATGGCGAAAAAAGGGCTACGAGTTCTGGCACTTGCCAAGAAAGTTGTACCCGCTTCTCAATCTTCAATTGAGCATTCTGATATTGAACAAGGATTAACTTTTCTGGGGCTGCAAGGCATGATCGACCCGCCTCGCCCCGAAGCGATTCAAGCGATTCAAGCCTGTCGATCTGCGGGAATTCAGGTCAAGATGATTACGGGCGATCATGCCAAAACAGCAGCAGCGATCGCGCACCAAATGGGACTAAATCAAACCCAAGAGGCTCCCGTTTTTACGGGTCAAGAACTCGCTCAAATGAATCAGCAGCAATTCGCCAATGCTGTTGAACAAAGCTGCGTGTTTGCTCGTGTCGCACCAGAACAAAAGCTCCGCATTGTCGAAGCACTTCAGTCTAAGGGCGAGATTGTGGCGATGACTGGAGATGGAGTTAACGATGCTCCCGCCCTGAAGCAAGCTGACATTGGGATAGCGATGGGCATCACGGGCACCGAAGTTACAAAAGAAGCAGCGGATATGCTGTTGACAAACGACAACTTTGCTTCGATCGAGAAAGCAGTTGAGGAAGGGCGCACGGTTTATAAGAATCTGCTGCGGGCGATCGCCTTCATCCTGCCCGTGAATGGTGGAGAGTCCATGACCATCTTGATTGCCGTACTTTTGGCAACTCCACTACCCATTTTGCCAGTACAAATTCTCTGGCTGAATATGGTCAGTTCAGTTGCGTTGAGCTTACCGTTGGCATTTGAGCCGCCCTCTCCCAATGTCATGCAACAGCCGCCTCGACCGGCCAATGAACCGCTGCTGTCTCGCAGGCTGACCGCTCGGATTCTGACAGTTTCGGTATTTAACTGGATTGTGATCTTTGGGATGTTTGAATGGATCGTCCAAACCACAGGCAATGAAGCTCTAGCCCGGACAATGGCAATTCAAGCATTGGTAGCGGCCGAAGCTTTTTACCTATTAAGCATCAGTCGCTTCGTTCCGGCGATCGTCGCCAAACTACGCGGTAAAGATGAATCAGTTGGCTATGCGGTAGCGATCGGCATTGGGGCTATTTTCATTCTCCAATTCCTGTTTAGCCAATGGGGCATTATGAATCAGTTATTCAACACTGAAGCTTTGAACCCAATCCAAGGCTTAATTTGTATCGGATTCGGACTGCCAATGATTGCTTTGTCAGCTTTGCTAAAGCGTTTTGCACCTCTGAACTAAGTAGTTTTTGTGATGAGGTCATTCAAAGCGGCTTTACACACTACAGCAGTTCTCAATCTTGGTGAGGTATGCCCACGGATGCCTATGCCCACGGAGGCCTATGCCCGCTTATCAAGCGTACACCTCATGTTACTGAGAAAGGCTATATTTACCAATTTTGTAGCGTTGAATATCGAATATTTATCATGACTTCCCAAAATCTCAAACGTGCTAGCGGCCTATTTACTAATCATCGAAACGTAAAACAGGCGCTAGTTGAGCTAAAAAGTAGCGATTTCCCCATGCACAAAATTTCAGTGATTGCTCAACCTTCTAACAATAATGATTTGGACTCTCTGGGTGTGCACCAAATTGTAATCACAAGAGCAGCAGGCGCACAAGTAGGCGCGATATACGGCAGCATAGGACTAGGTTCACTAGCCTTAATTGTTGGACTCAGCAGCCTGCTAATTCCCGGTATTGGTCAGGCATTAGCAGTGGAAAGCATTTTAGCAACTTTCTTTGGAAGTGGGATTGCAGCAACTGCTGGCGGTCTATATGGCGCACTTCAAGGATGGTTGGTGCCAGAAGAACAAGCAAGAATTTACAATGACAGATTTAACCAGGGAGATTATTTGATCGTGATGGAGGCAAGAGAAAATGAGATCGTGATTGCTGAACCTGTCCTTAAACGTTGGGAGATTCTGACGTGGCGTGTCTCTGATGCTACATAAATTCAAGGTAATATAAGAAAGACAATTACCTTGCGGTTCCGCCTACAGCATAGTGAACCGTTTCCTGTAGACTAAAACCGTAGTTAATCTGTCAATTTCTGTGAGGAAAACGAATTTATGACAGGAATATCGGCGATCGAGTCGATTGTAGCGCAAGCACCTCCGTTGGGCAGCGATCCTGCTACAAATAGCCAAACTGCAGGAGTTATTTCTGAATTAGTCATCATCTTGATCATTCTGCTGCTGATTGCAACTGTTGTGGCACTCGTAACCCAACGGTTACGAATTCCCTATGTGACGGGCTTAGTGTTAGCAGGCTTGCCCATTACGGAGGTATTGTCGCGTCGAATTGGTTTAGACCCCTCTTTAGTATTAAATCTTTTTCTACCAATTCTGATTTTTGAAGCAGCTATCAATACTGATATCAGCCGTCTCCGCAGCACCTTTAAGCCGATCGCCCTGCTGGCGGGCCCAGGCTCGATCTTTTCCTCAGCAATTATCGCTATTCTGATTAAATTTGGGCTAGGACTAGACTGGATTCCGGCGTTGCTGATCGGAGTCATTCTGGCAAACACTGATACAGTCTCGATGATTGCGGTTTTTAAAGAGATCCGTGTGCCTTCCCGGCTATCCACCATCGTGGAAGGAGAAACCCTGTTCAATGATGCGGCTGCCCTGGTTTCATTCAATTTAATTCTAGTCGTTTACGCTACAGGTTCTCTTACCGTCGTGGGAGGACTTAAGGAACTGCTCGTGGTTGCCTTGGGTGGGGGACTCGTGGGAGTCATCTTAGGTTACTTGAGTCTGCCGATATTTGTTCGATTAAATGACCCGTTGAGTAGTCTCTTGCTGACTGTTGCGCTGGCGTTAGGAACATTCCAAATCGGGCAATTTTTGGGGGTATCCGGTGCGGTGGCTGTGGTGATCGCCGGACTCATTTTTGGCAATCTGGGGCTTTCTCGCAGTACGTCAGCCTCGGATCGAATTACGCTACTCAGCTTCTGGGAGTACGCTGGTTTTGGGGTCAATACATTTATTTTTCTGCTGATCGGCATTGAGATTAACCCGCTGATACTGTGGAGAATTTTGCCATCCATTCTGTTCGTTATTTTGGCGTATCAACTGGCACGGATTCTCTCGGTATATCTGTTGTTAGCGGCGCTGCGGTGGTTCGATCGTCCGATTCCCCTGCGCTGGCAACACGTTCTGTTTCTGGGAAACATCAAAGGCTCACTCTCGATGGCACTGGCGCTTAGTATTCCTCTGGGATTGACAGGACGAGATAACATCATTGCCCTGGTTTTCGGTGCAGTTTTATTCTCCTTGGTCGGACAAGGATTAAGTTTACCCTGGCTAGTAAAACGGTTACAAATCAGCCGTGTTTCTGATGTAATGCAGGAAGCTGGGCAGTTACAAATTCAGTTGATTGCTTCCAAAGCGGCTCAAGATGAGCTAGATAGTTTGCTGAAATCTGGTGTGTTGCCGAAGGCAGTTTACGAGGAGTTATGGGCATCATATCAAGCACGAGTAGCGCACTCTGAGCGAGTGCTGCGCGATCTCTACAATCAACATCGGGCCGGGCAAGTACAGGGCGATCGCAGCGGGCTAGATACGATTCGACGGCGATTGCTTATAGCAGAAAAAGGAGCAGTTAGCGATGCCCTCCGCAAGCGAATTGTCCCAGAGGATCTGGTTCATCCTTACATCAAAGATTTGGATGAGAAACTTCTAACGTTGGCAGATGACTAGCGCGAATGCCGAGGTAATCAATCATCTGGTGAACTAACTCTGGACGGGTGACGACCAAGATGGTAGAACCTGCTTCAAGAACAGTATTGCCGTTTGGAATCTCCAGATTGGCGCAGGCATGGCATTGATAACCAATAATCAGCGAACCTTTTGGAAAACGAGGGTCTTGAGCAATTTGAGCAACGGTGCTACCTGCCACCTTGCAATCGCCTGGAACTGGCAGCTTTAGTACCTCGACTTGCCCGTGTTCAAAGTGCATCATCGACTCGATTTGGGGATATTCAATCGCATTCGCCATTGATGCAACTGCCAAATCAATAGTGCTGATGATATGACTTGCTCCGGCAAGTCGATAGGCTTCTAGGAATTCGCGATCGCGCATTCGCACCACAATATGGGAAATGCCATAGCTCCTTGATAGCGTGATCAGCGCTAAATTCAGTGCATCATCCCTGAGTGCTGCAACGACTGCGTTTGCTTGTTTAATTCCCGCTTCCAGAAGAACCGTTGTACTCACCGCACTGCCTTCAAATGCCATTACTCCGATTTTTTCACGAGCAAAGCGACAGGCCAGCGGGTCGGCATCGATGATGGCAACCGTATGACCGACTTTTAATAGCTGCTGGGCTAAACCCAGCCCCATCATTCCTGCTCCACCAATTAATACGTACATGACTCTTTTTCACCCCAAGAATGAACTTTACAGATTTATCCCTATGAGTGAGATTGTTTTTGGTTTCTATCAGTTTAATCTGCTTGTGGGGTGGCTTATACCGGGCTTACTTATTACCTGTTCCACACTTAGTTTAATCTGCTTGTGTGGTTGGCATGGGAGCCAGCCCCACAAGTGATTTTCCTCAGTTAGGTACGCAGCGGGAACCCTACATAATCTTAGGCACTTTAAAAAACTCCCCATCGCGATCGGGAGCTCCTTCCAAAATACTTTCTCCCTTAGCAAAAGGTTGCAAATCGTCCGATCGCATTACATTACTAACATCGATCGCCCGCGTTGTCGGCTGCACCTTACTCGTATCGAGTTCACTCAACTGCTCGAAATAATCCAAAATACCGTTAAGTTGACCAGTAAACTGCTCTTCTTCTTCCGGCGTTAATTCCAATCTCGCTAAATTCGCTACTTTCCGAACTTCTTCTCTGTCAATCATAAAAATCTGTAATGGGAAATTGGGAATGGGGAATGGGGAATGGGGAATGAGGAATGGGGAATTGGTTATTAAGAACAATAACAAACAACAAACATATGGCAATCCTCGCATCATTTGTGAATTTCTTACTCCCTCCCCTTGATAAGGGGAGGGTTGGGGTGGGGTAAAAAGTTTACGACTCCTGCATGGATTGCTATAGAACAAATAACGAATGCCCCATGCCCCATGCCCATCCTAGTTAAAAATACACATCAATTTGCGATCGGCCTGTCGTCTTCAGCCAATTTTGCACTTCAATGTAATTGTTTGGGGCCAAGCGAATAGCCTCCTTCCAATAATCCGCAGCTTTATCAAACAGCCCTTCCGCGCCTTCAATATTGCCAGCTTCCTTTTCCTTTTCCCCTTGATAGTGGTAAATTACAGCAATATTATTCAGTGCTTGTGGCATTCTCGGATTGAGATCCAAAGCCTCGCTGTAATATTCCAAAGCTTTATCGTGTTCGCCGTTGCTAGTATGGATCAGCCCCATATTGTACAAGACATAACTGCGATCGTAAGGATCTTCCTCCAGCTTCAGCGCTTCATGATAATTGTCCAGCGCTTCAGCATATTCGCCATCTGCTTGAGCTGACATACCATCCCGGTAATAAGCAAAAGCTTCCTTCGCCTGCTTTTTGGCCGGCATAATCTTTAGGATGATATCAGCCATTACCGTGAAACTTTTGTCAATAAAGTTATCGTTGCGTTGAGTTCTTGGCATATGCGATTCTTTGGTTAGTGGCTAATCAGAAAAATTAGCCTGTAAAGTTTTCCTATTAATAATTGCGCCACTGTTGTAGTGGGCCGTTGTGTTGAGGGCGCTAAAAAGTTTAGTCGATCGCACCTGCGAACCTTAAAACACGCCCTTGGGTTTAACACCCGCGCAAGCTCTATCTATTTTATAGAACTCTTGCAAGACTGGCAAAAAAACTAGATTTCTTTAACATATCTCTGGCACTCTACACAAAACTTACAAAAACCGTGCAGAAAGGAAATGTTCTGCCTGGGGTGCAGGGGCTATCCTCTTGTGGAAGCAACGCTTACGGGCGATCGCACATCGTACCCAATAAATGTAGCCATAATCTCCCCTCCTTGACCCTCAGAGCAAACAAGCAAATAACCTGCCGAGGAGAAATTCCATCACAAAGTTTTATTAAGCTATCCGAGTTCAGCCCATACTTAAAAGTTATTCGGCAAAACACTAGCAATATTTTGCCCCAAAGTCAATCGATTTTAGATTTTAGATTTTAGATTTTAGATTTTAGCATTGACTTGCGCGAGATAAATTCGGGGGCGCCTTTATCGGATACAGGTTTTTTATTTCTGGACGGATGAATCACGTGGCGGGTATCCTGGATGCTTGATTGTCAAGGGCAGCCTCAAAAAAAATCAGAAAGCCGATCGCCAAAACCAGCTCGAATTCCCGCAATATATAATAAAAATAACCGGGTAATTTTCACAGAGAGAAACCTATGGCTCCGAATCCCACCATTATGCAAGCCGTCGAACAACTTGGCTACCGCGTTACGGTTGGAGACGTGGCGGCAAAAGCTGGATTAGATGTCAATTTTGCCCAGCGAGAACTGTTAACCCTCGCCTCCGAAGCAGGCGGCAACCTGCAAGTAGCAGAATCCGGCGACATTGCCTACCTATTTCCCAAGAACTTTCGAGATATTTTGCGAAACAAATTCTTGCGCTTGCAGTTGCAGGAATGGTGGCAAAAAATCTGGCGAGTTTTATTTTACCTGATTCGGATATCTTTTGGCATAGTGCTGGTAGCTTCCATCCTCTTAATTTTTGTTGCTATCACTATTTTAATCTCCAGTTTACTCTCCAGCAGCGACAGCAATAACGGGGGAGGAGGAGACGGTGGCGGCGGGGGCGGCAGAGGCGGCGGCTTTTCCTTTTTTCCCTACTTCTGGAACGACTTAAGCTGGATATTTTACTGGAACCATGACCAACCATACTACCAGCAGCGATCGCGCTTAACTGACCAAAAACCCGAGATGAGTTTTCTGGAAGCAGTTTTCTCATTTCTATTTGGAGATGGCAATCCGAATAAAAATCTAGAAGAGCGTAAATGGAGCGATATTGCCACGGCAATTCGCAATAACCGAGGCGCAGTCGCGGCCGAACAAATTGCCCCATATCTAGACAATCTCGGACAAGGATACGCCCGAGAATACGAAGAATATATGTTACCGGCTCTCGCCCGTTTTGACGGCCGCCCCGAAGTCAGTCCCGAAGGGCAAATAGTCTACCATTTTCCGCAATTGCAAACCACAGCCACCGAGAGAAATTCTGAACCAGTAGCAGCTTATTTGCGAGAAATGCTGTGGCGTTTTAGCAACGCCAGTTCCGGCCAAATCATGCTGGCAGCAGGGTTAGGAGCCGTCAATCTTGTCGGTGCGTTAGTTTTGGGGAATCTATTAACTAATAATTTAATCGCAGGTGGATTTATCGGTTTCGTCAGCGCTGTTTATCCCATGATCCTGATTTACGGCGTCGGATTTCTCGCAATTCCTTTAATTCGCTACTTCTGGATTCAATGGAAAAATAGCCGGATAGAATCCCGCAATCAAGAGCGTCAGCAGCGAGCAATGTTATTAAACGAACCCGATGCCAACTTGCTCAAAAAACTAGCCTACGCCCAGGAATTTGCAGCAGAAAACGTTCTGACAGGAGAAGACTTAGCTTATACAACAGAAACAGAATTAACCCAACAAGAACTAGAACAGTCAGCCAAAATAGATGCCGAGTGGCAGCGCCGGATCGATCGATCCGAAAACTTGTAATACTAATGAAAAAAACCGTTGTTTGTTGTTAAGTTAGGTTGCTAAAATTTTGCACCATTTTCAAGAATAGACAGGATGCCTGTTCCACAATAAAATATCTTTGTTGGGGAACGGGCTTTGATCTCATTGCTAATAATTGTGGCAAATATCAAATTTTATTGATGTCATAATTTTTCCTACTCTGATTTTTATTAAATAAGCTTAGGGCGTTTAAAAATTAAACAATTTTGGTCATACTTCGAGTCATGATCCAGAGCCACAAGTTCCCATCCTTCCTCCCCCAAATGATTGACAAATAGATGCAGCGAGCCTTGTTTCCAATCTCGCTGTTCTTCACCGTTTACATATAAACTAATCAGCTTGTTTCCAAAAGGATACATATTCGCATCCACAAATAAATACTCCCACTTTTGCATAGCAATCCTTAATGTAGTTAGTCATTAGTCATTAGTCATTAGTCATTAGTCATTAAGCTGTTGTGCATTTAAATAGAATGTCAAAAAACAATCTAATTCTTGTGGGGTGGGCGTCTCGCCCGCCCTGAATATGCAATTTAAATGCGTGACAGCTTAGTCATTAGTCATTAGTCATTAGTCATTAGTCATTAGTCATTAGTCATTAGTCATTCCCAATTCCCAATTTCCAATACTTCGGCTACGCGGTTTCTGGCCTGCCACTACGCGGTTCCCGAGCGTAGTCGAAGGGCCGTACAAGTTCCCAATTCCTTGTATTCAGGACACGGAAGTCAGAGATACAGGAATAGTTGTTTTTCCGTTCTTCCTTCTTCCTTCTTCCTTCTTCCTTCTTCCTTCTTCCTTCTTCCTTCTTCCTGACATCCGTTACATCCGTTACATAATCCGTTGCCGAACTTCTTTTTTGCCCACTCCCAGCAGTTACTGGACTGCAATTCTAGCCAAAGTAGCACCTCGGTAATAGTGCAACAAAATCTGCTGGTAGCCGTATCCTTGCCTGGCCAAATTGTATGCCCCCCACTGACTCATTCCTACAGCGTGACCGAAACCTTTGCCCGCAACTTGAAAACCCGTAGGAGCTTGGCCACTGTTCCTTGGGTTCCCACCGCCCCCATATTGAGGAATCACGGTGAACCGCGTACTCCTCAAATTTAAAACCCGGCGTAAATCTGCGCCAGTCATGACCCTAGAACCGCCATCTCCGACTACTTTCATCCTCAAAACGCTGCCGTGAGCGGTAGTGCGTTCTGGCTTCATCGAGATCACATTGCCCACGCCAGAAATCTTACTGCTGATTTGAGCCCGAGAAAAATTTTCTTTCCATTGGTAAACCGGGGCCCCTTGGTCGAAGTCAGGAACAGCACGCAGGTAAGGCAGAGGTTCCGTCCAAACATCCTCGACATTTTCAGTATGGCCCCCAGAGGCAGAGTGGAAAGCTGCTAAAATAATCTGACCGTTGTAGGCCAGAACTTGACCGGCGGTTGCATCGACTGCCGAATAAGTGCCAGAAGATTCTGTTTGCAATCCTTTGTAAACCTGCGAATACTGAGTGCTGTCCACGTCGTAAAGGTCGGTTTCGCTTTTCATTCGCTGGTGGATAGCGTAGGAACGGGCGGCGACTGCTTGGGCTTTCAAAGCCTCTTGAGGCCAATTGCCACTCATCTCGGCGCCGAGAACGCTGTAGAGATATTGTTCGATATCGACGTAGTTGATGGCAGTCAAGCCTCCTTTTTGGGGAACTAGAAGGGTGCGTCCCCGATACCAACGATCGCCAATCCAAACATAACCGTTCCCCGTCGGCTCGATCCAAACTTGGTTGGCGGCCCAGCGACCAATTGCCACTGTTCCCGATCGAAATTGAGCCGACTGAGAACTGTTTGCCGGCAGTTCGCCCAAATTGCGCCCGCTACCGTCGCGGATTGCAGCCTTAGTAGAACTGCCGACTTTTACCTGACTTGCCCCGTCTTGTACCGCCACTCGCAAGATCAGCGCGGCCTGTGCTGGGGCTACCATTGCCAGCCAAAACAACAAGGAAATCCAAAAGTAGCGTTTTTTTAATGTCGAAAGAACGGAAACAAAGAATACTCCTGACTGCATTTGAAAATTTTCCTCCTGTGCTGTGTGAGTTTAAGAATTTTTAAGGGAAGGGAAGGGAAAAAGGAAGGGGAACGGAAGAAAGAAAACGTTAGAATTGGGTTTGGCACTCTGTGCGCTTGTCGAAAATGATTTTAGCAAGTAGATGTTCCCAGGAACAGCGATTTATCCCGGTTCCTGCCTGCGACTATTTCCTGTATGTCGGATCAGCCGCACTCTGGATATATGTAACATATTTTTTAAGACTTAATTGAGGTGATTTGACTCTTGCAGATTACATTTCTCGGAACTAGCTCCGGCGTACCCACGCGATCGCGCAACGTTTCCAGCATCGCCCTCCGCTTGCCCCAGCGAGCGGAACTCTGGCTGTTTGACTGCGGCGAAGGAACTCAGCACCAGTTTCTCCGCAGCGAGCTCAAAGTCAGCCAACTAAGCCGCATTTTCATCACTCACCTGCACGGCGACCACATTTTCGGCTTAATGGGTTTGCTGGCTAGCTGCGGTTTGGCGGGGAATGTCAAGCGCATCGATCTTTACGGGCCTCCGGGACTTGAAGAATATTTGCAAGCTGGCGTTCGTTATTCTCAAACTCATTTTTCTTACCCGGTTAAGGTACACAAAATTCACGAGGGAGTCATCTATGAAGATGACGAATATATTGTTAGCTGCGGCCCTTTGAAGCACCGAGTTACTGCTTTTGGTTATCGAGTAACTGAGAAAGATCGTCCGGGACATTTTGATGTAGAAAAAGCGAAGGCAGCGGGCATTCCTTCCGGGCCACTTTACGGTCAATTAAAACAAGGAAAGACGGTAAAGTTAGAGGATGGGCGACAGTTTAAAGGTACGGATTTTTGCGGCCCGGATCAAGTCGGGCGGAAGTTTGTTTACTGTACTGACACGGTTTTTTGTGACGGGGCCGTGGAATTAGCGAAGGATGCTGATTTGTTGGTGCATGAAGCTACTTTTGCTCATCAAGATGCTCAAATGGCTTTCGATCGCCTGCATTCAACTTCGACAATGGCGGCTCAAGTTGCTTTGATCGCTGGGGCGAAACAGCTAATTATGACGCATTTTAGCCCGCGTTATGCTCCTGGAAATGCGATCGTCCTGGATGATTTGCTCAAGGAAGCGCAGGCAATTTTTCCGAATACGAAAATGGCTTACGACTTTTTGACTTACGAAGTGCCACGCCCTGTTTAAAACTAGGATTAATCTGGGCTCAGATGTGAGAGCATTTTCAATAAGGGCGATCGGGGCGGGCAAGATGCCCACCCCACAAAAACATTAATCTCTTGTGGAACAGGCATCTTGCCTGTTGCGGAAATTAATCCTACAAAAACATTAATCTCTTGTGGAACAGGCATCTTGCCTGTTGCGGAAATTAATCCTACAAAAACATTAATCTCTTGTGGAACAGGCATCTTGCCTGTTACGCCCTGGAATTGTCAATAAGCATATATACCTCAGTGGCGATCGCTACCCACCTTCACCAACTTCAATCCAAAATCCAAAATCCAAAATCCAAAATCGGTCGATCGCCCCCAGCGACGGCCTAGGAGACCCAATGGTTGCTACAATCGGGGAGGGTATATGTTGTGGCTAACACTACAGCCCGTAACCCTGAAAGCTAATAGCTAAATTATTAAAAATCTGCCTCTCCTGCCATGTTTAAAAATCTGCTAGGCGATCCCAACGCGCGCAAACTGAGAAAATTTCAGCCTTGGGTAGCTGATATCAATATTTTGGAAGAAGACTTCCGCGCACTCTCAGACGACGGCCTCAGAGGAAAAACGGCCGAGTTTCAACAACGTCTGGCAAAAGCTAAATCTATCAACGAAGAAAAAGAGATCCTAGACGAAATCTTGCCGGAAGCTTTTGCAGTGGTGCGGGAAGCGGGACAGCGGGTTTTGGGACTGCGCCACTTTGATGTCCAACTCCTCGGGGGCATTATCCTGCACAAAGGCCAAATTGCGGAAATGAAAACCGGTGAGGGCAAAACTCTGGTGGCGACACTGCCGGCTTACCTCAACGCCCTCAACGGTAAAGGCGTACACATCATCACCGTCAACGATTATCTCGCAAGACGGGACGCAGAATGGATGGGACAGGTGCACCGCTTCCTGGGATTGACTGTGGGACTGATTCAGCAGGGCATGGATCAGGTGGAACGAAAGAAAAATTATAACTGCGATATTACCTACGCCACTAACAGCGAAGTCGGCTTTGATTATTTGCGCGACAACATGGCTACTGTCATGGAAGATGTAGTGCAGCGTCCTTTTAATTTTTGCGTGATTGACGAGGTTGACTCGGTGCTGATTGATGAAGCACGGACGCCTTTAATTATTTCCGGCCAGGTGGAACGCCCCAGTGAGAAGTATATCCGGGCGGCTGAGGTGGCTGCTGCTCTGAGAAAGGAAAATGAAGAACATTACGAGGTTGACGAAAAAGCTCGGAATGTGCTACTGACCGATGAAGGCTTTGGTGAAGCTGAGAATTTGTTGGGTGTTACGGATTTGTACGACCCGGCTGACCCTTGGGCGCATTACATTTTTAATGCGATTAAGGCGAAGGAATTGTTTATTAAGGATATTAACTACATCGTCAATGCCGATCGCGAAGTGGTGATTGTGGATGAGTTTACCGGTCGGGTGATGCCGGGACGGCGCTGGAGTGACGGTTTGCACCAGGCGATCGAAGCTAAGGAACGGGCGGAAATTCAGCCGGAAACTCAGACGCTGGCGACAATTACTTATCAGAATTTCTTTTTGCTTTATCCGAAGCTGTCGGGGATGACGGGGACGGCGAAGACTGAAGAGACTGAGTTTGAGAAGATTTACAATCTGGAAGTAACGCTGATTCCCACTAACCGGATTACCAGCCGTACTGACCTTTCGGATATGGTTTATAAGGGGGAGCCTGGGAAGTGGAATGCGATCGCCCAAGAATGCGCGGAAATGCACGAGATCGGTCGGCCGGTGCTGGTGGGTACTACGAGTGTGGAAAAGTCTGAGTTGCTGTCGCGGCTGCTGCTGGAGAGGAAAATTCCTCACAATTTGCTGAATGCTAAACCGGAAAATGTGGAGCGGGAATCAGAAATTATTGCTCAAGCCGGACGCAAAGGCGCTGTCACGATCGCGACCAACATGGCGGGACGCGGTACTGATATTATTTTGGGCGGTAATTCTGAGTACATGGCGCGCCTCAAGTTGCGGGAGTATTTTATGCCCCGGATTGTGCAACCCGAAGATGAGGACGGGTTTTCGCTGGTGCAAGTACCCGGTATTGGCGGCCGCCCCGCACCTCAAGGTTTTGGTCAAACTGCGAAAAAGGTAAAGTCTTGGAAAGCTTCGGCGCAGATTTTCCCGACGCAGCTATCGAAAGATGCTGAGCAAATGCTCAAAGCGGCGGTGGAATTGGCGGTGAAGGAGTACGGCGAGCGATCGCTCACGGAATTGCAAGCCGATGATATCGTGGCTATAGCTTCGGAAAAAGCGCCGACAAAAGACCCCGTAATTCAAAAATTGCGGGAAGCTTACAATTTAACTCGCAGGGAATACGATGCTTTTACCAGCACCGAACACGATGAAGTCGTGCGGTTGGGAGGCTTGCACGTCATCGGTACCGAACGCCACGAATCGCGCCGGATCGACAATCAGTTGCGCGGCCGGGCGGGACGCCAAGGAGACCCGGGTTCTACACGGTTTTTCTTGAGTTTGGATGACAATTTGCTCAGGATTTTCGGCGGCGAACGGGTGGCCGGTATGATGAAGGCTTTCGGTGTTGAGGAAGATATGCCGATCGAATCGGGAATGCTGACTCGTTCCCTCGAAGGCGCTCAGAAAAAAGTCGAAACCTACTATTACGACATCCGCAAGCAGGTATTTGAATACGACGAAGTGATGAACAATCAGCGTCGAGCAATCTATGCAGAACGTCGCCGAGTATTGGAAGGTTTGGACTCGAAAGAACAGGTAATTAGATATGCCGAACAGACGATGGACGACATCGTGGGAGCATACATCAATCCCGATTTACCTTCGGAAGAATGGGAACTCGACAAACTTGTCAGCAAGGTGAAGGAATTTGTTTATCTGCTGGCTGACATGACACCGGATCAGCTAGAAGATTTGTCTGTTGAGGAAATTAAAACATTCCTGCACGAACAAGTCCGCAATGCTTACGACATTAAAGAAGCGGAAGTTAATGCAATCCGAGCTGAATTGATGCGAGATGCGGAACGGTTCTTTATTTTGCAGCAAATTGATACTTTGTGGCGGGAACACTTGCAACAAATGGATGCTTTGCGGGAGTCTGTAGGGCTGCGCGGTTACGGCCAGAAAGACCCGCTGATCGAGTACAAAACTGAAGGTTACGAGCTGTTCTTGGACATGATGACGGATATCCGCCGCAATGTGGTTTATTCGCTGTTCCAGTTCCAGCCGCAGCCGGCAATGCAAGTTTCACCAGAGATGGTTTGACGCAGTTGAAAATTGAAGGAAAATGAGATCGCGCAGTCTCCACCCATAATCTTTGATTTGGGTGGGGTTAGCGATATGCAACCAATAAAAGCGAACCAACAATCGTCTGAGTCAAAACTCTCATCTGTTTCTGCCAAGAAGTCTGTTAAGAAAAAGGGCGATCGTGCCAGAAAGAAGTTATATCAAATCCGGTTAAATCGGAATCATGCAGTATAGAGTAGTGCGAGCGTCTCGCTCGCACTGACCATCCAAATATATAAATAATTCCGTTCCAACCGGAAACGATATTAGCCATTAAAGAAGCTAGAATACATCAGAAAATAGCTCCGTCTGGCTCATCCCATCACTATATCGGAAGCCCCAACCATAATTTTTATTGGGTGGGGATACATCACAAATAGTGGTGCAAAGTAAGGGTATTACAATTTAGTGAATTCTTGAACTTTGACTGTCGCTCTTTCATTTTAGCCTAATTTTTAACCGCCTTTGCTATCGCAATACTCCGGACAGTTTTTGGAACGAGACTACAAGCTTACGCGGCGCAAGGATCATAAATAAAGTCCAATTAAATGCAACGAGCGGGGTGGAGCTGACATTGATTTAATTATCCACAGTGGCTCAAAGTCCTACAGAATAAGCCATTGGGCCATATACAAACTGGTGTTGCTGATTCACGGTATGAATCAACTTTTCGCTTGATGTTACAAAACTCACCCTCCCGGGTCTTATAGCAATTGGGAAATGTGAATTCCTACCTAAATTCAGCAACGCCTAAAAACTGTCCGGATTATTGCTATCGGGGAGTGTAAAAAATATCCCCTGACGATTGACCAGAATCATCACAATTGAGAGGTTTAGTTATGAAAAATAATGTGTGGATTGCCAGCGGTTTAGCGCTTTCTCTTATCACTAGCGCTTTGACTGCTAGTGCTGCTTCTTTTCGCAATGACATTACTGGCGTAAAAAATGCTCCTAATGCCACACCTTGGGGAGGATGGTCTACCGCAATTTATTGCCCTGGTGGTAGCTACGTGGGTGGATATTCGATGAGGGTTGAACCGAATCAAGGTGGGGGCGACGATACTGCACTCAATGCTGTTGCCTTATATTGTTACGATCGTGCGGGAAACATGGTCGAGCGGATTGTACCACATCCGGGATTTTGGGGGAATTGGGGTGAAGGAGCTAATTGCCCGAAAGGAAGTTATGCAACAGCATTTAAACTGAAAGTAGAACCACCACAAGGCAATGGTGATGATACAGGAGCAAATTCTGTAACTTTTGGCTGTAGTAATAGTAATAGCACTGTAATTGAAGCATCTGGTGGAGCTCAATGGGGAGCTTGGACACCAAATTGGGTAACAGGTCCGCCGAATTCGGCAATTTGTGGTGTTCGCGCGAAAGTTGAAGGTCAGCAAGGAAGGGGAGATGATACTGCTTTGAATGATTTAGAGTTTAGCTGGTGCAAATTACCACAACCGCCTACCCCAGTTAAACCACAGCCTACACCACCAACTCCAACGCCAAATGGAGGTAACAGTGGCATCCGCCTTTTTGAAAATCCTGTCGGTGAAAATGGTATCCCAATTGATGTAGCGCTAAAAGGTGCTAATGGGCTAGATCCTAACGCACGCCAATTGGGGGCAGATACGTTTTGTCGGTTGAGGGGATATGGAAAGGCTGTGAACTTCCAATTGGCAAGTGGAAGCAACAGGGGTACATTGCAATTCGATCCAAGCACAGGAAGCTGGACACCCTGCCCGAGTTGTGGGATGTATTTTACGAGGGTAGCTTGTCAATAAATAGCAGTACGGGCGATTTAGTGGTTAGAAACTAATGAAGCTGTAAGTTTTAATCTGAATGGAGGAGTTGCTGTCAGTGCTACGGCAATTAACGTCGGCACTAACTATTTGGGTATGGTTGAAGCGGTTGCTCAAAGCGATATTACAACAAATGTTTTTGTTGTAAGGTAGTTTCTGTAGCGCGGGCTTTTCGGGCCTAGTTGAGTGGAATTAAGTGCGATCGCCTTTGAGTTTGACTTGAGGCGATCGCACTTTGCTTTAATACTCGTAGACGCACGACTGGTCACAAACCGGCTTTTTTTACGAGAAGACGCGTACAGCCCGCAGAAACTGCCAAAAACCAGGTTTCTAAAGTTAGACCCAATCTTCTTGATCGCTTTTTTGTCGCCTGTAAACCTCACCTGTAGCGTGAATTTTACGGGTTTGTTCGTAAAGAGTTTCTTCGGTATAATTCCATTGTTGCAGGACTTTTTTTAAGTCTGATTGAATATCTCTAGCGCCGGGAAAGCCTCGGTAGCGAATTATTAATCTTGCTAATTCCGATAAATTGTATTCGGTTGCTTCTCCTGCTAATAAAGTATCGACACTGGCTCGATCGCGCTTGTATTGCGGATGCTGCTGATCTTGAGTTTTTTCTAATGAATCCATATTAAGTAAGTGGGTAGAAATAAACATTACATGGGAGCGGGCGGGTTTATAAGATTATTAGTCTTAGGCTATTATGGTTGGTAAAACCCGCCCCTACAATTCAGGTTGTTCTAGGATTCTTTTTGGTGTTTAACTACATATTTATATTTCCCAATCATCAGAATACCAAAAACTTCGACTTCTTGAAAAAGTCAAGATTCTGATTATTTGCTTGTGTTGTCGCTTCAGTCATCCCCAGAAATTTTTGTGTTTGTTCAGTAATACCAAATAGTCGATCGCCCTGACAAAAGATTTCCCAGGCGCGAATTCCCATAAAACCAATACCTGCAACCGCCAAGGGCATCGCTGCGGCACCTAAAAGCGCGGCAATGGGGGGAAATATCATGCACAGTGTTAACAGAATGCCAGTAATAATACCGCCAGCAATGCCAGCTTTGGCGGTGGCGGTGGCGACTTGTTCGACTAACTCTGACTGGGTAATTTTGCCTTCAACGCACAATAGCGAGTTTTCTAAGATAGAAAATATTAACTCAATTACTGCGGCGGCGATCGCCCCTTTCATTGCAGCCCCAACGATTTCCGCAACTGCTGCTTTAAACGCTGCATCCGCTAAAACTTGCTTAGCGACTGCTAATTCTGCAGCAGTCATGTCTACACCACCGCGAGCACGATTCACCCAAAAATATTCAAAAATCCCGTTAGCAGCTTCGCTTCCGCCTCCATTGACGTGCGCTTGGATGTGACTCCAATCTTTATCTTGACAGAAGTTGCGAATTGCTTCTGGGCCTTGGGCACGAATTTGGGCGGGTATGGATTCAAATACTTTTGCTGCTTCTTTAACATTTCGCATTCCGTCACGCACGCCAGCCCTAGCAAATTTCAATTGCAGATTTCTTGGCAGGTTCTCAAAACGGATGTTATGTGCTATTTTAAAAGCTTCTTGAGTGGCGATCGCCCCAGCACTAACCATTGAACTTGGCGCTGATTGTACCCACCCTGTTAATACAGTTGCACTTTCCTCAACTTTAGCAGCGATTTCGTTGGCTAAGTTTTGGGTATCGGCAACAGTTTCTTGTACTTTAGCCGTTAGGAATTGGAGCGGATTCTGGCTAATTTCCATGTTGATCCAGCTTGCATCATTAATAATTGAATTATTCCGACTATAACATTCCTCTTCAGTAAGTGTGATTTTTTACTAAATTGCTTCTAGCTTCTAACTCCGGCTGTAAATTTAGAGCTTTTTTTTGATAAAATAAACCTTCATTAATTCGACCTTGCTCTTCCAAACTTTTGCCTAAATTCCAATAAGCGACGGCTAAATCTGGTTGAATAACGATAGATTTTTGATAGTAAGTTATGGCGTCATCGAGCTGGCCTTGTTTGTAAAACATACTGCCCAAGTTAACATAGGCTTCGACAAAATTAGGATCGAATTCGATCGCCTTGGAGTAGGCGCGAATCGCCGCCTCTATTTTGCCTTGGGCTTGCAGGATATTGCCTAGAGTTTTGTAGGCGGCGGCGAAATTGGGTTGCTGGCGAAGTGCTTGGTAACAGGAGGCGATCGCCTCTACATATTTCTGTTGCGTATAATAAATTTCTGCGATCTTGTTGAGTGCGATCGCATTATCTGCTGGAATGGCTAGTAATTTTTGATATTGAGCGATCGCCTCCTCAAGTTTTCCTGATTTCTGGAGGCTCTCGCCCGCTGACAAATACTGCTCTGCTAACTCGGAATTTGCGGTCATAGATTTTACTTTAACAGCCAAAACTACTTTACCACAACTGTTAGTTAGCAACCGCGATTTCTAGGGATATTATGACTATTTTCAATTTTAAATTTGTTTTTGTACCAACAGTTCGGACAGTTTTTGATTACCAACCGTAGCATAGAGGTTTTAGGGAACTCCGATTAAAGCGAGATAAAAGTCAGCAAAGTTCTGGACGCACTCTTGACGATCTGAAACCCGGTTGCTGACTATATTTCTCGCTCCTGTTAGCAAAACTCATAGAAACCAGGTTTCTAACACCCCATGCGTGGGCATTGAAACTGTCCGAAGTGTTGATATATCAATTAACTGAATGTTCGATCGCCCTAGCTGTTCAAAAATTGATCGAACGGGCGATCGAAAAAATTAAGGATACAGTCGCCACACCTTAATCGTGTCGTCAAAACTGCCACTGATCAGAGTTTTGTCTTGAGGATTAAAAGCCAAATCCACCCAAGTAGAATGACCCTTCAGCGTGACCACCGTGTCGGCGGGACTCATCTGCCACCGCTGGCCGGGACTCAGCCGCCACAGCTTGATAGTGCCGCTCAAATCGGCGCTGGCGAGTTTGTCTCCGTCGGGACTGAAAGCCAAGGACTTAACCTTGTCGGAATGGGCACTCAAAGTCCGCAGCAGAGAACCGTCGGGCTTCTGGGAGTGATGATTTGGGCTGATATCCCACAACTTCACCGTCTTGTCCCAACTGCCGCTGGCGAGAGTTTGACCGTCCGGGCTGATGGCAAGAGACCAAACCGCCTCGGAATGACCCCAAAAAGTGTCTTTGAATTCCCCAGTCTGCCAGTTCCACAGGTTGATCTTACCGTCGCTGCTGCCGATCGCCAAAGTTTCTCGATCAGGACTGAAAGCCACCGACTGCACCTCGTCCAAAACCCCCTTGAGAGTTTCCAACTCGGCCCCGCCTTCGACTTGCCACAACTTCAAAGTTTTGTCCTTACCGACACTGGCCACGGTCTGGCTATCGGGACTGAAAACCACCGAGAACACGCCGTCTTGGTGTCCGTCCAAAGTCCGAATTAACTTGCCAGAATAGAAACTCCACAATTTAATCGTACCGTCAACGCCGCCGCTGGCGATCGTCCTGCCGTCGGGACTGACAGCCACCGACCACACCGGCCCCAAATGTCCTGCTAAAACCTTGAGCAGCTTGCCGTGACGCTTGTGCCGCAAGTGAATTGTGCCGTCGTTATTTCCGCTGACGATCACGCGGCCCTGGGGAGCAACTGCTACCGCCCAAATTGGGTTTTTGTCTTGATCCGCCAGAGTGCGTACAGCAGGCCCTGACGGCGATGCCTTACTCCTGAAATTCTGCATCGGGGGCGGATTGAACCGAATTTCGGGAATGCTAGAAGCAGGCTCACCAGAAGTGAAAGCCTGCGGTGCAGGAGATGGCAAGCGAACACCCAGCACTACGGAAAGCAGGGCAACCGTAGTTGCTCCCCACATTGCCAAAGTCCACTTGGGTTTGCTGAGAATCACGTCTACCGGTGCCGGGCCGTATTTCATGTCTGTGAGAATTGCCTCGGTCGAGCGATAGCGTTTTGATGGTTCTCGCTGCACCATTTTATCCAGGATGCGGCCGAGTCGCGCCGAAACTGGTACTTTCAAATAATGCCTCCAAGCCCAACTTTCGGCTTTGATGTCAAACAAATCAAAGGGCGACATTCCCGTTAACAAGTGAATGCAAGTGACGCCCAAACTGTAGATGTCACTGCTCTTAATCGCTTGGCCTTTAATTTGTTCCGGCGCCGCGTATTCGGCAGAACCTGTCACCGTTTCTGTTTTGATCGGGCCACTATTAGCCCGAATTGCCGCGCCGAAATCGACTAAAACTAGCCCAGAGGAATTTTCCTGAGACACGGAATGTAAATCCTCTTTCCCTGCCCAAGCTGGGGATGCTTGGGGATTTTTGCGGTGAATAATATTCGACGGTTTGATATCTCCGTGAATCAGTTGATTTTCATGAACAAATTGCAGGACGGGCAACAATTCGCTCAGCAGATACCAAATTTGAATTTCTTTAACAACACCTTTTTCTGAAAGCCGATCGGCTAAATTGCGGCCTTCGATGTATTCTTGCACTAAATACTGGCAGCCTTCGAGTTCAAAAGATGCCAGCAGTTTAGGTATTTGCGGATGTTTCCCCAACTCGTCGAGAACTGAGGCTGAGCCGCGAAATGTCCGGTTTTGCTGTGTGCCACCGTCTGCGGCTGCTGAGCTGCAGAACTGTTGAATGATGCAGCGGGGTTGCGAAGGCTGGTCTTCATCGACTGCTAAGAAGGTACGGCAAGTGAGACTTTGACCGAGGGTGTGAAAGACTCGGTAGCGGCCTTTTAGCAGCAAGTTCGACTCGCAACTTTTGCAGACTGTCGCGCGATCGAGATTTTGGGGATTCTGGCAATGGGGATTGGTGCAGTAACTCATTTGTCTTTCCGCTGGAGACCCCCGTCCGACATTCTTGCTGGTGGGGGAGGAAAGCGGGGCGGTGCGTGCCGCTTCCTGTGGACAAATTAAATAATTAATTGGAATCTTTGCTTGATCATAATTGTTTCCCAGATTTTCGCCACAATTGCTGCCGTCGATCGCGCGTAAATAATTGCTGACTTTCCTGCGAGCAAGGTTTAATAGGTCGAGCATAGGGGCGGGCTCTCCTGCCCAACCCCTACTCCCCACAAGAAAATCATTCTTTGTGGAACAGGCCCGAAAGCTTGTTCTTTAGAATGGTGCAATATCTCAGTTGTTACCGAATTAAGCTATACTGTCATTGCGAATACTTGCATTGCGATCGCACCAAATCAATCGCGAGAGCTTGCCAAATATCCGCGATTCTTTGTTCTAGGGAGTGAATCTAAAAGTTCAAATTTCCCATGTCAAATCCACTAACAGATTAAAACTTAGGCACATTTTCCCAAACTAACTACTAACTTTTAACTATTACTTATGCCGTTAATTCGCGTTCCCAAACCTTGGGAAATTCTCGAACCCCAAATTACCCCAGAAACAGCCTTTCTCAACCGCCGTCGGTTCATGACAAATTTAATTGGCGCCGGCGTGACAGCTTCGCTGCTGCCGCTGACTGGCTGCCAAAGCAATGCTAGCTCAAAAGCTGCTCTGGAGCAAAGCTCAACCCAAGCATATTCGGAATTGAGCCGGAATCCCGCCTTTGCAAAAGTCGATCGAGCGATTACCGACGAAGCCTTAGCGACAAAATACAACAATTTTTACGAATACGGCGGCACAAAATCAATTTGGCAAGCCGCTCAAGCTTTGCCAACAGAAAACTGGAAAGTAGAAGTAGGAGGTTTAGTAAAAAATCCCCGCACTTATGATATTGACGACCTCTACAAAAAATTTCCTATCGAAGAACGAGTTTATCGATTTCGCTGCGTAGAAGCCTGGGCGATGGTAGTTCCTTGGGTCGGATTTCCCATGAAATTACTGATGGCCGATGTCGAACCGCAATCGAAGGCTAAATTCGTTCGCTTTACCTCATTTTACGACCCCAAAATTACTCCCGGCCCCGGTTTGATGTCGCAATTTTATCCTTGGCCTTATACCGAAGGCCTGCGAATTGAAGAAATGGCGAACGATTTAGCATTTTTCGCCACAGGCTTGTATGGCCGAAGGCTACCAAAACAAAATGGTGCGCCGCTGCGGCAAGTGATTCCTTGGAAATACGGTTTTAAGGGCGCAAAGTCGATCGTCAAAATTGAATTTGTCGAACAACAGCCCGCCACTTTTTGGAATACAATCGGCCCCAACGAATACGCCTTTGAAGCAAATGTCGAGCCCGACAAGCCGCACCCCAGATGGTCGCAGGCCAGCGAACGCATAGTCGGCCCCGGTAACAGTTGGTCGTGGGAAACTCGCCCAACTTTGCCCTACAACGGTTACGGCGAATATGTGGCGAGTTTGTACAGTTAATTGACGGATTTTCCCTCGTTTCTAGGCTCTGCCTAGGAACGCAGATCCGGAGGCTCTGCCTCCCTATTTGTGCGAGGCAGAGCCTCGGATTCAGGCATTCCCAGGCAGATCCTGGGAACGAGAAAAGGGAAATATGAAATGTGCGATCGCAGTTTAGCATTTCCCTTTTTACCAGTTGCTGAAATTCCCGGTTTCATCGAACAAAGCAGAACAGTCGGACAGCGTGCTGCTGTGCGTTTGTTTCGGCAAAGAATTAGAGAAATTTTGCCAAATTAAAAATAACACTTACATCTCTCCTTACTCTTTCTCTGTGCCCTCTGCGCCCTCTGCGGTAAAAAAACTCTTTATTGTTCACAAAACTCTGCAACCCTCCGCCAAACTCGATCGCACAAATCGGGTATGCTAACATCGAACCATTCAATTTCAGGATAGGCTCGAAACCATGTCCGCTGACGCTTCGCAAATTGCCGCGTGTGCAAAATTGTTAATTCTTTAGCTTCTTCCAGCTTAATGTCGCCAGCCAAATATTGTTTCATTTCCTGATAGCCCAGCGTGTTCAAAAGTGGCAAGTCGCAGCCGTATTTTTTACACAAATATTCTACTTCAGCAATCCAACCGCGTTCTAGCATTTGTTCGGTGCGCTGTTTGATACGATCGACCAAAACTTCGATCGCGCAATCCAACCCAATTTGTAAAATAGGATAATTGGGAGGAGTTTCGCCCTGCTGTTCGGAAATAGGGCGACCGGTGACATAAAATACTTCCAGTGCTCTTAAAGTTCTTACTGGGTCATTGAGGTGAATTTTCTCAGCCGCAGAGCGATCGACCTGCTGCAACATCGCGTAACATTGAGATTGTCCGAGTTCTGCAAGTTGCGATCGCAATTCGGGCATCGGTGCTACCCTCGGAATTTTTAAACCGCGCACGATCGATTTAATATATAAGCCCGTCCCTCCAACCAACAACAGGGGAGGAGAAACAGGAAAATCGACAGCAGCAATTAAATTTTGAGCTTGTTGCTGGTAATCTGCTAGTGTCAGAGTTTCTGTGGGATCGCAGATGTCAATTAAGTGATGCGGTACACAAGTGCGATCGACCGCCGTCGGTTTTGCGGTTCCGATGTCAAATTCGCGGTACACTTGACGAGAGTCCGCACTCAGAATCGAAGATTGCAGTCGCCCCGCCAAAGCCAAAGCCACTCCCGACTTCCCCGTCGCCGTCGCCCCACAAATCGTAATTAATTTAGACATAAGCTGTCGCACATTTCCCTATAAAAACTCTCAAATCCTCTCCTATCCATGCTTTCCCCTCTCTCCCTTCACTGATTCACCGCGCTACGCCTGGGAGTCGCGAAGCAATCTCCAAACTATTCCCCTCCGTCCCCCCGATAAATTTCCCTTCAGAAAGCCCTAGCATAGCCTTTAACGGTTTTGTGCTATAATTTTAGGAGTTTTCCCATTTTAGAAGCTTTCGGGGCTTTAGGCCTCATTATTGGAGCTATTTTTGTATGACCAGCAGCTACAGCGCCGACCAGATTCAAGTTCTCGAAGGTCTCGAAGCAGTCCGTAAACGACCGGGGATGTACATCGGTACCACCGGCCCGCGAGGACTCCACCATCTAGTTTACGAGGTTGTGGACAATTCCATAGATGAGGCGCTGGCTGGCCACTGCACTCACATCGAGATTGACATCAACGCCGACGGTTCCGTTACCGTGACAGACGACGGCCGGGGTATTCCGACCGGCATCGTTGCCAAGACTGGCAAATCGGGAATAGAAACAGTAATGACTGTACTCCACGCCGGCGGTAAATTTGGCGGTGGTGGCTACAAGGTTTCTGGAGGATTGCACGGTGTAGGTATTTCTGTTGTTAACGCGCTGTCCGAGTGGGTAGAAGTGACAGTTTGGCGCGACCAAAAAGAACATTTACAGCGCTACGAGAGAGGCAATCCAGTTACGGAACTTACTGCCAAGCCCAACAAAGGCACTCGCACCGGCACTTCAGTTTCTTTCTTGCCAGATACTCAAATATTTAGCACTGGCATTGAATTTGATTACACTACACTCGCGGGGCGCTTGCGAGAATTGGGTTACTTGAATGCGGGCGTGAGAATTACGTTTAGCGACCACCGTTTGGAACTGCTCAAAAGTAGCGAACCTCGCATCGAAACTTACTGTTACGAGGGCGGAATCAAGGAATATATCGCCTACATGAACCGCGAAAAGCAGCCTCTGCACGAAGAAGTGATCTACGTGCAAGGAGAACGCAACAACGTGCAAATAGAAGTGGCCTTGCAGTGGTGCGTTGATGCTTTTAGCGACAACGTTCTAGGTTTTGCTAACAACATTCGGACGATCGACGGTGGCACGCACTTAGAAGGTTTGAAGGCTGTTTTGACGCGGACGATGAATTCGATCGCCCGCAAGCGCAACAAAATCAAAGAAAACGAGCCCAACCTCGCCGGCGAAAACGTGCGCGAAGGTTTGACAGCAGTGATTTCTGTCAAAGTCCCAGACCCTGAATTTGAAGGTCAAACTAAAACTAAGCTAGGAAATACAGAAGTTCGGGGAATTGTCGATTCCTTGGTAGGCGAAGTATTGACAGAATATTTAGAGTTTCGCCCCCAAGTAGCCGACGCTATTTTGGAAAAAGCAATTCAGGCATTTAAGGCCGCTGAAGCTGCCCGTCGTGCCCGCGATTTAGTGCGCCGAAAATCTGTCTTAGAATCGTCTCCTTTGCCGGGAAAATTAGCGGACTGTAGCTCCAGAGACCCCGCCCTGTCTGAGATATACCTGGTCGAGGGGGATTCAGCGGGGGGCTGTTTTTTTTCATCTCAGGAAATAAAATTAGCTGACGGCACCACAAAAACTATCAAACAGATAGTTGACGAACAAGCAGAAGGTAAAGAACACTTTTGCTACACCATTCGCGAGAGTGGAAACATCGGGTTTGAGCGAATAACTAATGCTCGGATGACTAAAGCAAATGCTGAAGTTGTCAAACTGACATTAGACAATGGGGAGACAATAACTTGCACTCCCGACCATCCATTCATGTTGCGGGATGGCACTTACAAAGCAGCCGCCATGCTGACACCGGAAGATTCATTAATGCCGTTCCACAGCAAGTTGTCGGAAAAAAACAAACAGGGTCAGGGACTTAACGGTTACGAAATGGTTTGGAATCCCAACAGTGATAAGTGGATTTACACCCATCTTTTAGCGGATTTCTACAACCTGAAACATGGCGTTTATCTCGCATCTGACGGCAATCACCGCCATCACGTTGACTTTAACAAACTCAACAACAATCCGACAAATATTCAGCGATTGCCTGCTGAGGATCACTTGGCTCTTCACCGCGCGAACCTTGAGAAAACCTTGCACAGGCCCGATGTCATTGAAAAGAGCCGTCAAGCTCACATGACCGATGAATTTCGGGCGATGATGAAAGAGCGGATGCGGCAGCCTGAAACGCGACAAATTCTTTCGGAACAGGCGAAAGCTCAGTGGGAAGATGAAGAGTATAAAGCTTACATGATGAGCAAGTGGCGGGAGTTTTACGATAGTGATGAAACTTATCGCCAGCAAAATAATGAACTGCTGAACCAAGCCCAGCAAGAGTATTGGAGTTCCGAAGAAAACCGTTTGGCTCAGTCGGAACGGGTGAGTAATCATTTTGCTAACAATCCTGAAGCACGGGAGACTCATTCTCAACTTGCTAAAGAACAGTGGCAAGATGAGAATTTGTTGGAGTGGCGGCGCGAAAAAACTAAGGAACAGTGGACGCCGGAGTTTCGCCAGAAACGTAAAGCGACTTTGAAGGAAACTTATTACCGCCAGACGCTGGAAGCTTTGAAGACAGTCCACCTGAAAGAAGGTTGGATGAATGTAGATGCTTACAATCTTTATCGCCGCATGAAGGGTGATAAGACTTTGTTGAAGTTTGAGACGTTTTGCGATCGCTACTTTAATGGTGATGAAGTATATGCTCGCCAAGCGGTTCGGAATTACAACCACCGCGTTGTCAAGATCGAAGCTGTAGAGGAACGCTACGATGTCTACGACATCGAAGTGCCCAACAGTCACAACTTTGCATTAGGGGCGGGAATTTTTGTCCACAACAGTGCCAAACAAGGGCGCGATCGCCAATTCCAAGCAATCCTGCCTTTGCGCGGTAAAATTCTCAACATTGAGAAAACCGACGACGCCAAAATCTACAAAAATAACGAAATTCAATCGTTAATTACAGCCCTGGGTTTGGGCATCAAAGGCGAAGAATTCGATCCGGGTCAATTGCGGTATCACCACATCGTAATTATGACTGACGCTGACGTAGATGGTGCTCACATCCGCACGCTGTTGCTGACTTTCTTCTACCGCTATCAGCGGGCACTTGTAGAACAAGGTTACATCTACATTGCTTGTCCTCCTCTCTATAAAGTGGAACGGGGACGCAATCATTACTACTGTTACAGCGATCGCGAAATGAACAATCTCGTCCGCAATGAATTTCCGGCGAATGCTAACTACACCATTCAGCGGTTCAAAGGTTTGGGTGAAATGATGCCGACACAGTTGTGGGATACAACGATGAACCCAGAAACTCGGACGCTGAAACGGGTTGAGATTGAAGACGCTGCTGAGGCCGATCGCATCTTTACGATCTTAATGGGCGATCGTGTCGCCCCCCGCCGCGAATTCATTGAAACCTACGGCCCCAAACTCAACCTCCTCGACTTGGACATCTAAATTAATCCTGAGTCCTGAGTCGTTAGCTAGCAGCTAATGACTCAGGACTCATGACTAAACTTTTGCGGCCCTGATGCCTTCTGCCCTTTCGGGCGATCGGGCATCAGGGCCCTTTGATGTTTCTAGGTTTTGTTATAAAAATTAATACAATCTCTCATCAAATCGATCTAAGGTAAACACTTAGGTAAATTTTAGATTTTTGGCGCATCCATCAGCTACCACAAAAATAGAAGGTTGGACAAATATAGCGTCAACGACCCAGGTCTAAAGAGATTGGGCTTCTAGCCTAAGACTTAAACCGCAGTTGACCAGACTCAGTACCTTGGTACTACGTTAACGGTAAGAGTTAAAGACCTACCAGGGAATGCGAAGCTAGTTCCTTGCTCTAGAAATTTAGGATTAAACAGACTTATTGGGTTAAATCAGTGTCCTAGATATAGTACCGGCCGTTAACTTTGTCGAAGCTAACATCACCCCGAAAGGGAGGCTCGAAAGAGCAAACATTATGCGATCGCGGGTTGCCAAATTTGAGAGGGTAATTTCGATGCACGCTCCCCTAGCTGAAGTGTCCCATCGAAATTACATTACATTCATTACACTCCCATCTAGCAATCCTCGTGTAATGCAAAGATTGACGGCGGTTTCGACCGCCGAGCCGTTTCCCTCTCAGGTCTAAAGACGCTGAGTTTCCCACTTACCGAATTTTTTTATGAGCATCAATTTAGCGACCAAATTGCGTGAGGGAACCAAAAAGTCCCACACAATGGCAGAAAACGTCGGTTTTGTCAAGTGTTTTTTAAAAGGCGTTGTAGAAAAAACTTCTTACCGGAAGTTAGTAGGAAACCTCTACTTTGTCTACTCGGCAATGGAAGAGGAAATGGAACGCCAAAAACAGCATCCGGTTGTTTCAAAAATTTACTTTTCTGAGTTGAATCGCAAACACAGCTTAGAGCAAGATTTATTTTACTACTACGGTGCGAATTGGCGCGAACAAGTAGCCCCCTCAGCCGCAGCTAAAGCTTATGTGCAGCGCATTCGAGAGATTTCGGCGACCGCACCAGAACTGTTAGTAGCTCACTCTTACACTCGCTACCTTGGCGATTTATCCGGCGGACAAATCCTGAAGGGAATTGCCCAGCGCGGGATGAATCTTTCCGACGGAGAAGGCACTGCTTTCTATGAATTCCAGGATATTCCTGATGAAAAAGAATTCAAGGCTAACTACCGTCAGGCAATGAATGAACTGCCGATTGACGAAGCAACAGCAGAGCGAATTGTTGACGAAGCTAATGCAGCTTTTGGCATGAACATGAAGATGTTCATGGAGTTAGAGGGCAATTTGATTAAAGCAGTCGGTCAGATGCTTTTCAATACCCTGACACGGAAGCGCGGTGGTGCCAGTACCGAATTGGCTACTGCTGATTGAGTTAAAGCTCACTGGGGATAATTTGAGCCTCGTTTAAGAGGAAAAACTTAAATCCTGGGGGTTTGATGGCTGCTTTTACAGTCACCAAATCTCCGGGATTTTGCATGGTGTTTGAATTGCGGGCGATCGACTTTTTAACTCATATCGTTTCCGGTTGTATCGGGATTATTTAACCGCAGAGGGCGCAGAGAACGCAGAGGGAGAGAATACAGAGAGGAATAATTCGGATGCTACCGGATTTGATATCACAACTAAACACTATCACCTTCCCATGCCGCGATCGGGAGGCTCCTCGTCGGGGACAGGCAAAGAAGTGGGCCTTACTTGTCGCTCCAAATACTTGCTCAAAGCGTAAGCGATATCTCCACGAGTCATCGGTTTCAAAGGATTAATTTTATTAGTTGCGACATCAACATTAACGAACCCTTCATAAAGTGCAGTAGCTATAGATTTTCTAGCCCAATTAGGAATTTCGCCTGCATCAGGATACTTAGCTAAAATCTCGGAAATGCTGGGATCTGGAAACTGAAAAACCCCATAAGCTTGAGCAAAAATCGCCAAAGCTTCAGCGCGAGTCACCCTTTGATTTGGGAAAAACATTCCGTCGCGATATCCACTCATCGTTCCCGTTTTCAAAGCAGTTTGAATCGCACTGTAAGCCCAGTAACTCTTCGGTACGTCCGGCACTTCCCTATCCGGTTTCTGAGCTGTTTTCCGGCGTTCCAAACCAAAAGTTTTCACTAAAATCACCGCCAAATCGGCGCGACTGACAAGGCCATCAGCATTAAAATTGCCACTGGCATCTTTATTCATCAATCCAGCACTCACAACCCGATCGATCGGGTCAATTATTTCTTGAGATTGAACCGCCATAGGCACTCCTTGCAGTAGGGCGATCGCCAAAAAAATACTCACTAACTTTTTCACGATTTTAATCCTTTCTGTCGCTAAAACCATCATGAAAACAGCAGTAATATTTTTTATGGTTCCATCGGTATTATTCTGTGGTTTCGGCGGTGCGCGAGATTTGGGGACTATATATTAAAATCAAAGATTTGCTTCCGGCAAAGCGCCCTGCATTTTACCCAGCCAATCAATCAAATTATCCAATTGCTTTTGGGCCGTCAAAACCGCCATACCTCGAATAGTAACCTTCCCCTTGCTGTAGACAAAACGAGAGCGCAAATGTTCCGGCAAATTAGCCTTGAGCAAATTCCAAGCAGGCTCTTCCATCGCAGTTTCCAACACTATGTTCTGCTTATTCTCCGGTTTGATCCGAGAAAAACCGATTTTTTTAGCAATTTGTTTGAGTTCGACCACACGGATAAGTTGCTGGGCTGGAAGAGGAATTGGCCCATAACGATCGCACCAATCAACCTGAATCTGCTGTAATTCTTCAGGGGTATTAGCAGAAGCCACAGACCGGTAAGCGCTCATCTTTTGATCCAAATCTGCGATGTAATCGGCAGGAATAAACGCCGTCAAAGTGAGGTCAATTTGCGCGTCCTCAACTTTCGGAATTTCCTGACCCTTAATTTCGCGAATCGCCTCCTCTAACATTTCAGCATACAAATCAAAACCGATCGCCTCCATTTGACCAGATTGTTCAGTACCCAAAACATCACCCGAACCGCGAATTTCCATATCTCGGACAGCCAACTGATAGCCCGAACCCAACTGGGCAAACTCTTGAATTGCCCGCAGCCGCTGCCTTGCAGCATCAGAAAGTTGGTTCTGCTTGGGATAAAACAGCCAAGCATGAGCTTGAATCCCCGCGCGTCCCACCCGTCCCCGCAACTGGTAAAGCTGACCCAAACCAAACTTCTGCGCGTCTTCAATTAAAATAGTATTGACTCGCGGAATATCCAAACCCGACTCAATAATCGTCGTGCACACCAAAATATCAAACTCCGCCGCACTGAAAGTCAGCATGATTGATTCTAATTCCGACGCCTCCATTTGACCGTGGGCGATCGCAATTCTGGCAGACGGAACCATCTCCTGCAACTGAACGGCCAACTCATCAATCCCCTCAATCCGCGGCACCACGTAAAAAACCTGACCGCCTCTATCCAATTCTTGACGAATTGCCGATCGCACCACTTCCGGGTTATAGGGAGCCAAATGCGTCTGAATCGGGCGTCTGGAAGGAGGCGGAGTCGAAATCAAACTCATCTCGCGAATCCCCGACAGCGACATATACAAAGTCCGGGGAATCGGCGTTGCTGTCAGAGTCAGAACATCTACCTCTGTTTTGAGAGATTTAATCGCTTCCTTTTGCTTAACTCCAAACCGCTGTTCTTCATCCACCACCAACAGGCCCAAATCCCGAAATTTAATCGCCTTGCTCAAAACAGCTTGAGTACCGACAATCACATCTAATTCCCCAGTCGCCAAACGCTTGTGAATCTCTCGGCGCTCGGTTTCAGTGCGAAAGCGATTGAGCAAACCAACTTCGATCGGATAAGGGGAAAAACGCTCCGAGAGCGTGTGATAGTGCTGTTGGGTCAAAATCGTCGTCGGCGCGAGCAAAGCCACCTGCTTGCCCGCCGTAACCGCCTTAAAAATCGCTCTCAGAGCCACTTCTGTCTTACCAAAACCGACATCGCCGCAGACCAAGCGATCCATCGGTCGATCGCCCTCCATATCGCGTTTCACATCCTGAGTTGCCTTCAACTGATCCGGGGTTGGTTGGTAAGGAAAAGAATCCTCTAATTCTTGTTGCCAAGGCATATCAGGAGGAAAAGCGTAACCTGTTTGTTTAGCTCTTTTAGCATAAAGATTCAGCAAATCCACTGCCAATTTTTTAACAGCTTTGCGAACCTTAGTTTTAGTTTTTTCCCAAGTTTGACCTGTCAGCTTGTTTAGATCCGGTACTTTATCGGCTACAGTCCGAAACCGCGACAAAGCGCCCAATTGATCTGCCGCCACCCTCAGAGTACCGTCAGCGTATTGAATCAATAAATATTCGCGAGTTTCCCGATCGATCGTCAAACGTTCCAACTTGATAAATTTACCCACTCCGTGCTGGCGGTGAACCACATAATCACCAGGGCTTAATTTATTCGGATCTACTTGCTTAGAAGCAGCACGGCGGCGCTTGCGGACGTAGCTAAAAGTAGCGAGAGAATGCTGACCGTAAAATTCCCGATCGGTAATTAACACAATCCGAAAAGTCGGCAGAATAAAACCTTCCAATTCTGCCAGCCCGCTGTACTTCAAAGCAACCGGAATGTGCTGCAATTGCAACTTGTCGATCGCCAAATAATCGCGCGGATTCACCACAAACTGAGCCGGACAGTCGTGCTCCGAAAGCAAAGAAACAGAACGACTCGGTTGAGCAGAAACCAGAAAAATGGTAAAACCCCGATCGCGCTCTTCCCTGAGCATTTGAGACAGCTTCGCAAATTGGTGAGGCATCACCGGCACAGGCCGAGAAGCCAAATTAATCGCAGACGGTAGCTGGTCGCCCTCCGCAGAGCTTTGAATTTTTTTAGCTGTAGAATCTTCTGCCAATTCTGAAAGTTCTAGCCTCTCGAAAGCTGCGACATCTGCCATAGATTCAGCAAAAGTGCGGTGAATTTTCGGAACTTTTAAATTAGCAATTGGCAAGTTTTCTGTTTCCTCACCAGCAACTGTCGATTCGCGATTGCAATTATTCCACTGTTCCTGTGCATTCTCAAACCAGCGGTCGCTGTGACCTTCGCACCCTTGTGGTTCGTCAATAACAACTAAAGTATTTTCAGTCAAATAATCCAACAAAGATGCAGGTTGCTCGAAGGCTAAACCCAACAGCCTGCGGACAAATTTTTCGCCTTCATTTTCTGTGTCAACCGAGCCTATGTGGTTGATTTCGTCAACCTTTTTTTCAGATAAAACTGCTTTAATAATTGTGTTAAAATTAGTAGGGGTTAAAACTAATCGATCGACCTTATCGAGCGATCGCTGGGAAGACGGGTCAAACTCCCGAATTTGCTCCAAATCATCCCCAAACCATTCCAGCCGCACTGGCAACTCCGCCGCTACCGGAAACACATCGACAATATCGCCCCGGCGACTCCACTGGCCCTCCATTTCTACCAGAGTCACTCGATCGTACCCCATCGACACAAGTTGGCGGTCAAGTATCTTCGAGTCTTGAACCGCACCTCGCTTCAGCGTCAGACAGTAGGGTTCAAAAGCAGCAGGCGGGGGCAAGTGACACTGGAGAGCTCTTTCGGTGGCTACAATCGCGATCGGCTTAGAATTAGGGTTTGTTTCTCGTTTCTCGACCAAATCCGCCAGCACCTGCATTTGTCCCCAAGTCATTTCGTTCTCGTCGGAGTAAGATAGCTCGTAGGGCGAAGCCTCGGAAGTTGGGTAAAAATGCACAGTCTGCCAGCCCATAGCCTCCAGCCCTGCCACCCAACGGCCGGCTTCTTCTAGAGTTGCTGTCACTACCAGTAAACTCCGCCCTTCTTGCTGTGCGAGGGCGGAAGCTACTAAACCTTTGGGCAAACGGGCTACGCCGGACAGTTGCACGTAGCGATGGCGCTTGAGCTTGTTGAGGAGTTCTGTTGCTAGGGGCGATCGCCCCAGGGTACGAATTATTGAAGAGAAAGTCATGCGCTTTTAATTTTAATCCCTGATCGGCGAAGGCTCTTTCCCTTTGCCTGTTAAGGAGATTGTACGACAAACATCCATGATTGTGCCGCTCTGCTGTTGACCGAAAGCATCCAGGATACCCGCCACGTGATTCATCTCGCGCAAGTCAAGGCTTCAATCTAAAATCTAAAATCTAAAATCTAAAATCGATTGACGCCTGGGAACTTAACTGGAGATAGATTTGTGCTTTAATATGTCGATCCGGCGATCTTGAGCGAGCCAGTTCCGTTAATATAGGGCCAGGTTGACAACAATTTCGATTTTGCGATCGAGATTCGCAGCTTCCAGACCTCTCCTGTGACTGCACCCAAAGACGGATACCCTGCCACGTACTCAAGTTGTGAAGATCGAAGAATTTTAGATATGAGGGAAATCCCCCAGATACTGGTGGCGTCGTCAATCTAAAATCTAAAATCTCAAATCTCAAATCAACTAACCGGGCAGAGCGCTTCGCCGTTACTACCGAAAATTTTAGAAATGTCCTCAAATATAGACCTTCTGATTGTTCTCCTGCTGGTTTTCCTCAATGGCTTGTTTGTGATGTCAGAGATGGCCATCATCTCTGTACGGAAGGTGAGACTGCAACAGATGGCCAACCAAGGTTCGATCAATGCCCGTGTAGCCTTGGATCTGGCGAATGCCCCCAATCAGTTCTTGCCGACAGTTCAAATCGGGATTACGATGCTAGCCATTCTGTCGGGCGCTTTTGGGGAAACGACGGTTGCTAAAAGGGTGGAGCCTTTGTTACGGTTGATTCCTGCCCTGGGCCCCTATTCTCAGACGATCGCCTCAGTAGTAGCAGTTTTAACCATCACTTATCTGACCTTAATTATCGGGGAACTCGTGCCGAAGCGGCTGGCACTCAACAACCCAGAGCCGATCGCCTCAAGCGTAGCAATTCCCATGCGAATGCTCTCAAAAATTGGCGCTCCTGCGGTTTATCTGTTAAGTTATTCCACTGACTTAGTGATGCGGATCATGGGGATTGTGCCTTCTACAGAACCGCAAGTTACAGAGGAAGAAATTAAAGTTTTAATAGAGCAAGGAACAGAAGCCGGAACCTTTGAAGAAGCCGAACAAGATATGGTGGAAAGAGTGTTTCGTTTGGGCGATCGGCGAGTCAGCGCCTTAATGACCCCGCGTCCCGATCTTACCTGGCTCGATCTCGACGACTCAGTGGAAGAAAACCGCCAAAAAATGCTCGGCAGTGGTCATTCTCGGTTTCCTGTGTGTCAAGGAGGACTCGACAACGTTGTCGGTTTAGTACACGTTACTGATATGCTGTCTCGGACTTTAACTGGTCAACCCCTAGATTTAAGCGCTTCTTTACGACGACCGTTATTTGTACCGGAAAGCACGCGGGGTTTAAAAGTATTAGAACTTTTCAAACAATCTAGCAATCAAATTGCCTTGGTAGTAGATGAATACGGGGTGATTCAAGGATTGGTTACAGTCAACGACATTTTAGTCGAACTCGTTGGCGACTTTCCCTCGATTGAAGATGCTGACGAACCTCAAACCGTGCAGCGCGAAGACGGTTCTTGGCTGTTAGACGGAATGCTAGCAGTCGAAGATTTTTTTGAGCTATTTGGAATCGAAGAATTGTCAGCCGAACACAAAGGAAGTTACCACACAATGGGCGGTTTTGTGATTACAAATTTGGGGAAAATTCCCACAGCAGCCGAGCATTTTGAGTGGAACGGTTTGCGCGTGGAAGTAGTCGATATGGACGGGAACCGAGTTGATAAAATCTTGGTAATGCCGATCGACTCAACGGGCGATCGCTCCTCCAGCCAGCCAAAAACCCAAAACTAAAAACCATGTAATTTTAATCCATCGACATAATACCCGTAGGGGCGGGTTCACCAACCATCATCGCCGGAAACAAACAATCTCAAAAACCCGCCCCCACCCAACGATAAATCATCTCAACTCAACGGGCGATCGCTCCCCCAGCCAGCCAAAAACCTAAAACTAAAAACCATGTAATTTTAATCCATCGACATAATACCCGTAGGGGCGGGTTCACCAACCATCATCGCCGGAAACAAACAATCTCAAAAACCCGCCCCCACCCAACGATAAATCATCACCTACATTTAGGAATTAAATATAAATATCAGGTTGATGTGAATTATTAGTGAGTGGGGCAGGTTTTTATATATTGTTGGTTATCGTTATATATTGTTGGTGAACCCGCTCCTACGACTTCGCAAATTGTACAATAACGAATCAACCAGACATAATATCACTTCTTCTTATTTCTTTCATCCTTCCGCAAAGATTCCAGAATAGAACGGCCCACATAATTGCTGAAAACCACCTCTCCAGCTTGATTGTAGTGGCAGCAGCTATCTACATAAACAGCCTCTTTTGTCTTGTCAAAAACATTGACAGCATTCACTAGAGTGATATTATTTTTTTCCAAATTAGGAAACTTCTTGAAAAGAGCCGGGTATCCAATTTGCACAGCTTTAGCATAAGGAGTATCCTTGTTAAAAGCAATCTGCTTTTCGGCTTCACCAAACACCCTTTTCGTCTGATAGTATTGATTAGGCTGAAGAACATGAAAATAAGGCACATTACTAGCAGACAGAACTTTATGCATAAAAATTGAACTTTTCACCCAATTTTGTGCCATTTGTTCAAAAGCTAATGAATCTTGTAAAACTGACTTATTAGTATTGATATAAATAACGCTACCACTGTCATCTTTTTTTTGTTTAGTCCGTTCTTTTTCAAACTTAATAACATCGGTTTTATAGTTATTAACTAGATTGTGAACGTAAACAGAAGTCAAAGCATCGCACGCAGCTAAAGAGCAGTTTTGTAAGCGTTCCAAACCCTGACTAATCCTAGCTTTATTTTCTTGGATTCTGATAGTTGCTTTCATCGCTTTGGTAGAAAGGCTATTATTCGCCAAGCTAGTCAGCGGCAAAATGTGCTGAATACTTGGCATCGCCAAATCGACTTGATTTTTATTGTTTAAGTTAGAAAGTGCTACTTCATTAAAACCATCTATATTGACGACCATATCCAGTTCTTGCCCTAAAGCCAAAAAATAGTTTAGAATTAATAATTGCTGGGGTTGTTTGTAGCCTCCGGTAGCAAAAGACAAAATTACAAATTCTTTATCTTTCAAACCCGGCAACTGCTTGAGGTATTGAGGTAAAATTTTGTTTTGAACTTCAAATATTCCATAATTAGAAGCCACAGAACCGCCAAAAACTCCGATAATAAATTGATTGGGTTTAGTCTTTTTGAAAGGGTAATCGTAAGGTGAGAGAAACCCATAGTTGTTATTTTTAAAACCGGGGCGAAAGTCAGGGCCTGGTTTCTGAATGAACCCAAAAAAAGGATGAAATCTTTCGACTATAGACTCATTGAGTCGCACTCCTTCTAAATTAATTCCCAAGGCAGATTTATCTTGCGTCTTTTCTCTCGTATAGAAAAATTGCTTGTGCTTGACAAAATACCATGCCAGGGAGCCAAGTTCCAGGAAAACCAGTAAAAGCACTAAATTAATCAAAGTTATCTTGAGGAATTCTTGCCCTTTTTTGAGAAATTTTAAATCTTTCATAAACCTCTATTTCGATTCTCTTACTACTTTAATAATAGAACTAGAAACATAGTTTGCCAATAGTTCGTCTCCGACTGAATTATAGTGGCAGCAGGCATCTTTGTAAACCGTTTCTTTGGTATTGTCTAAAATATTCACTGCACTAAAAATATTAACCCCAGCTTTTTGCAAATCATCGACTTTGGACAACAACACCGGATAACCTTTTTTCACTCCTTCAATGTAGGGACTCTCTTTGTTAATCGCGATTTCGTTTTCCTTGGCGGTAAACGCTCGCTGAGTGGGATAATACTGGTTGGGCTGGATAAAGTGAAAATACTTAATTTTTCTACTTGATAAAATTTGATTCATCCCGATCGACGATTGATACCACATCGATGCCATTTTGTCAAAAGCAGCGGCGTCCTGCAAAACAAAGTCAGCTTTGGGAATGTAGACTATACCGCTATTTGCCGTGTCGGAGTTGGATTGTTTTACTTGTGAATCGTACTTGACAACTGCTTGCTGGTAATTGTTGACTAATTGTTTCACCTGTAGCGAGGTGACAGCGTGACACAAAGCAAGTTGACAAGTTTGCAATTTGTCAATACCTGCTTTTAATTGTTTTTTGTTTTCGTTAATTTGCACGATCGAGCTCATCGCTTCCGGCGACAAGTTGTTGTTGGCTAAACCAGCCAGAGGCTGTATGTGCTGAACGCTGGGCATTCCTATTTCTACTTGGGCTTTGTTGTTTAAATTTGACAGCGCTACTTCGTTAAAACCATCAATATTGATGACTAAATCTAACTCTTGACCCAAAGCCAGAAAGTAATTTAAAACTAATAATTGTTGGGGCTGTTTGTAGCCTCCGTTGCCAAAATTTAAAACAATAATTTCCTTGTTTGCAAATTCTGGATAAGTCTTCAATTTCTTAGACAATCTGCGAGTTACGTATTCATCGACTGCAAAATTATTCGCAACTGAACCGCCAAAAACTCCGATTATAACTTGATTTTTATTGGTTTTAATAAACGGATATTCGTAAAGTGAAAAAAAGCCGTGTTTGTTGACTTTTAACTTTAATTTTTCATTGGTGAAAGCACCTTGTTTGAGTACATAGCCAAAAAGTGGGTGCAGTCTTTCTACGATTGATTCCTCAAGTCTAATGCCGATCCTTTCAATATCTTCTACTACTTTTTCTTTGGCTTTAGTTCGGGTATAAAAAAACTGTTTTTGGTTGATAAAATAAAAAGCTAGCGACAAACCTTCCAGACAAATAAAGGCGATCGCCAAATTAACCGCGATTATAATTAATATGTTTTTGCCTTTTTTGATCGCCGTTGAATCTTTCATGAAATTTGACTGATTACGGTTGTTTGTTGGGGACTTGAGACTGCTTCAAATTTTCGCACAAATTGCGGTTAATCAGGATACTAGCCAGCCGGTGTCCGAGTTCATTCCAGTGACCCCCACAGGGTACAGAATTATCAAAACCGTGGGCGCAGACTTGATATTTTTCAGTATAACCTTGAAACTGTTCGGATAAATTCAGTACCCGAAAACCCTCGCGCGCGCCCAATTTTTCCAGCCGCCTATCGGGATAAAACAAATCCTGAATGTTGTTCTTTCTCATAAAATTTTTTCGCCTCTCGGCCTCCGGTCGAACTTGCATCGGATCGCCGATTGTCACAAGCAAGAAATCAGCATTTTTCTGCACAACTTCATTCCGCATCGTCACAATCAAACCCTCTGTCACCCTCCAAGCCTCTTCCCAAGCTGCATCTTGAGGTTCCTTGAGGTTGAGGGTACTTAAAGTGGTAAAGTGCCCCGATAACTCCCGCTTTTTCCGATCTAAGTCTATTTTTTTAATGACCTGCAAAATGCGCGAATTGTTGACGATCAAACTGGGCATTCGGTCTACGAAGGAAACTGCTCTTTCGTTGCGATCGATCGGCGCCAGATTGCGAAAAGACATATCCGGTACTAGCTTGCCACTAGCATCGTAAGCAAAAAATGGTCGGTAGCGATCGTATTCTAATTGTGGCGAATTGTTAATTATATCATTCCCAATAAAAAAGGCAAGAATTACAATATCAGGACTGTAATCCCACACTTTTTCTCGCAGCATTATCAATTCTTGAGCAGTACCGTAGCCCTGCACCCCGAAATTCATTACCTCAACATTTTTGCGTCCCTTAACAGCTTCGCAGTTGCCTAACTTTCGTTCCAATTTTGACCAGAAAGTTTGTTCGACAGGTACGTGAATTGCTTCGGTGAAAGAATCGCCCAAAACCGCAACGCGCAAAGTATTTGGAGGTTTTACTTTTGTATGTTCACGATCGCGCAAACCCTCGCTATTCACCTGCACAAAACTCGCACCTTCCCCATTCCACTCCCCCGACGCACCAGGTTTCAGCTTCCAGCCCAAATTCGGATCGGAAGTGTGAAAACGAGTTGGCGCCGAGTCTACGAAATCTCCTATTTTGGGATAGCCTTCAATCCTGGCTACCCGCAATCCAATTTCACCAATTACCACCCCCATCAATAAACCGCCGAGTGTCAAACCCAAATTGACACCCAAATTTTTCAACTTGCTCATTATTTCAAAACAGCGTGTAAATAAATGGAGCAATCACAGAACCCTGACTCAATACAATCAAAGCTCCCAAAAAAACTAAAGTCACAATGAGCGGCAACAGCCAATACTTTTGACGTTCTTTCATAAACGCCCACAAATCTTTGAGAAAATCTAAAGTTGCTTCAAACACTTAAAAAGGACGCTCCATACTAACTTTTGTTCTTGCTTTACTGGGGACGCGGTAAGTATCCATTTTCGGATTTAGTTTGCGCCGCATGGCATCTTCGCCGAAAATGTTTTTGATCACTCCCATCGGCCAAACTATCAGGTAAAAAACTATCCCTAGGACGATCGGCGTTTCGATTTTGTTAAGAATAATTCCAAAGCGCATCCACGCGTGATAAACGGGATTAAGCGATTTCGGCGCCACCAATGCTAGCAGCACCATCACTCCGCAGATTGCCCAAGGCCACCAAGGTAGAGAATGCCGCCGCAGTAAAGGTACTGCTAAACCGAACAGCACTGCAATCAAACCGCCAATTAGCAGCCCGAAATCGCGCAAGCCTTTTTTGTCGAGTTTTTTAATTTCGTCGCTCATTAGAAATGGGGAATGGGGAATGGGGAATAGGGAATGGGGAATGGGGAATGGGGAATGGGGAATGGGGAATGGGGAATTAGTTATTCGTTCCAACTAATAACTAATGACTAATGACTAATGACTAATGACTAATGACTAATGACTAATCTAGTTCAAATTCATTTTTCCAAGCATCATCTTGTTTCCAAGGAATTTGTTCTGACTTGGGAAGCAAGTAATTTTCCAAAACCAGATAGTCCATTTCGGTTCGCATGAAACAGCGGTAAGCATCCTCTGGAGTGCAAACAATGGGTTCGCCTCGGACGTTGAAAGAAGTATTTACCACAATAGAACAGCCCGATCGCTTTTCAAAATGGCTGATTAAGTCATAGTAGCGAGGATTGGTTTCTTTGTGCACAGTTTGAATGCGAGCCGAGTAATCGACGTGGGTGACAGCCGGAATTTCCGATCGCGGAATGTTGAGCTTTTCAATGCCAAACAACTGCTCTTGTTCGGGAGTCATCGGAATGCGGAGACTGGATTTGACAGGTGCTACCAATAGCATATAAGGGCTAGAATGGTCAATCTCGAAATAATCCGCAACTCGCTCGGCTAAGATTGACGGAGCAAAAGGTCGAAAAGATTCCCGATATTTAATTTTCAGGTTCATCACGGACTGCATTTTAGCACTGCGGGGATCGCCCACGATCGATCGACCACCCAGAGCCCGCGGCCCAAATTCCATCCGCCCTTGGAACCATCCCACCACATTTCCCTGTTCCAAAATTTCCGCCAACTGCGGCATTAATTCGGCATCGTCCAATCGGTGATAACTGGCTTTGACAGCATCCAAATATTCGATAATTTCTGCGTCAGTAAACCTCGGGCCCAAATATGAGCCGCGCATTTGATCGTGACAAGTTAAATGAGCAACAGACTTCGCTACAGTTGCCACCGCTTGGTTTGCAGTGAGAACTTCAGTCCTCTCCTCAACCGCTGAGTTTGTAGTGATAAGTTCAGTTTTGAGGGATTCTATACTATTTGCTGTCGAGTTGGCGCTCACTGTGCGAGTTTGTTCGCAATACTGATACCAAATCGCCAAAGCCGCGCCCAAAGCACCGCCCGCATCTCCCGCCGCCGGCTGAATCCAAATATCTTTGAAAATACCTTCCCGCAAGAGTCTGCCGTTAGCAACACAGTTGAGAGCAACGCCGCCGGCCATACAAAGATAATCAACATCCAATTCTTTTTTAACTGTTCTGCAAAGTCGCAAAACAACTTCTTCGGTAACAACTTGAATGGAAGCTGCAATGTCCATTTCCCGCTGTGTCAATTTTCCTTCAGCTTGACGCGGCGGCCCTTCAAACAGTTCGTCAAACTTCTTGTTTGTCATGGTTAAGCCAACTGTATAGTTGAAATAATCCATGTTCAAACGAAAAGTTCCGTCATCTTTGAGGTCGATTAAATAGTTGAGAATCTTGTCTACATACTTGGGTTCGCCATAAGGAGCTAAACCCATGAGTTTGTATTCGCCAGAGTTGACTTTGAAGCCGGTGTAATAGGTGAAAGCTGAATAAAGCAAACCCAAGGAGTGGGGAAAATCGATTTCCCACTGAGGTGTAAGTTGGTTCCCGTCTCCCAACCAAACTGAGGTTGTTGCCCACTCGCCCACGCCGTCGAGGCACAAAACGGCTGCTTTTTGAAACGGGCTGGGGAAAAATGCGGATGCTGCGTGGGATTGGTGGTGTTCGGTAAATAGCAGAGATGGCAGTTTATTCGTTTTGCAGTTTGCTATTGCTGCCAAATCTCTTTTGAGCATGGTTTTGAGGTAAAGCTTTTCTTTGAGCCATATCGGCATGGCTGCTAGGAAAGAGCGAAAACCTTGGGGTGCGTAGGCTAAATAGGTTTCGAGAAGGCGCTCGAATTTGACTAAAGGTTTGTCGTAAAAGACTATTCGATCGAGCTCCCGCAAATCTATGTTCGCTTCTTTCAAGCAATAAACGATCGCATTCTTAGGGAATCTGGCGTCATGCTTTTTGCGGGAAAATCTTTCTTCCTGCGCTGCTGCTATAATTTCTCCGTCGCGAATTAAGGCTGCGGCGCTGTCGTGATAGTACGCCGAGATTCCAAGTATGTTCATCGCTCTCCTCACAAATCGCAATGCGTTTGCTTTTGACTATTTAGAATAGCTAACGATTATAGCTGCTTCAGTGCTGATTGGGAATTTAATTTTGCGATCGCCTCTAATTTTACCTGGATCGATGTCGGTGGGAAGCCCTCGGACGATCGGCTTTTTGAGAGCATTTAAGCTAGCGTCGGCTAATCCTGCGCCCCCAAGCTCTGAAGTAAGTTACTAGCGGGAATTGATAAAATTCACCTACCAACCACAGCACAATGCCTAAATGCGACAAAAAAGCTAAGCCTGTCCAAGCTAGGGGCAGCCACGACAACCTGCTGCCGGGAACCGGGGGAAAATAGTAAGCTGAAAGTCCCAGCAAGGTAGTGGGAAGGAAAATTAGACCAATAGCCGCTGCCCAGTAGGGCCATCCGAATTCTACGCCTTCGAGGTGGGCTCCTATCCACTGTTTGCCGTTCCAGTGCCAAGTTACGGGCGGTTGGCGATCGGCCATTTGGAGCGATTGTCTTTCAACGCTTGCGGTATAAATGTGCTGGCAGAAGTTGCAAGCTAGGGCGTCCATCATCAGCATGGTAGAAATTTGACCGGTGCGGCACACGGGACAGGGATATGTATCTTGAGGGTTGAAAGGTCGGGTTGATTTTTTAAAAGTCTGCATGGATCAGGCTGTTTGTCAAGATATTGAGCGATCTTAACAGAGTTTTGTCTGTAGATTATGGGTTGGGTAAGGTGGGTTTTGCCTGTAAAATAGCATCCTGTAGGGGGGGTTTTACGAATAATATTTAATGACGGCAAACCATCTATATAAACCCGCCCCCACACTAATAACCCAGATCAACCTTTCTTTCGCTCGAAGCATAAAAATGTAAATTGCGATTTATCGCCTTGTGGGGGCGGGTTTATGAGATTATTGATTTTAGGCAAATATTGTTGGTAAAACCCGCCCCTACAGATTAATGATTAATGGTGGATGATTCGGATTAATTGCGGTGATTGTTGCTGTACCGAATTCTGGCTCCTGCCCAGTGAAGTTTTTCCCTCAAAGTGTTGAAATAAGAATAGTTTTCCCGCAAAATGATAAACTTGGCTTCGCAGTCCGCCCTCCGCACGTCTACGCGGTGTCCTGGCCAAATTGCAGTACCTAAAACCCCGTCAGTCCAAAGTTTGGTACTGAGTTCGTAATCTGCTAAAGGCCAAATGCTGACGACTGAACCGGGCGGCAGGACGATCGCCCGACTGGATAAACTCAAAGGGCAAATTGGAGTAACGGCGATCGCCTCCATTCCTGAGTGCATTATCGGCCCGTTGGCAGATGCAGTGTAGCAAGTCGAACCGGTGGGAGTTGCCACAATTAAACCGTCGCCTTGATATTGATCGACTACTTCGCCGTCAACTTCCATTTCTAGAATACAGCTCGGCATTCGATCGGCTGAAGCAGGTTTGACACACATTTCATTTAGTGCCAAAAATCGATCGCTTTGGGGTTCGAGATTGGTTCTGTTTCCCTCAAAAACTGTTGCCTGCAACATCATCCGCGTCTGCACAGCATACCTGTCTTCCGCAAGTCTGTCCCAAATCTCCTCAGTCTTTTGGAAATCCTCAAAAGACTCGGTTAAAAAACCCAGATGTCCCCCCACATTCGCTGCCAAAATCGGGATGCCGTCAGCCGCCAAATTCCGCGCTGCAGCTAGGGCCGTACCGTCGCCCCCCAGAACTACCGCTAAATCAATTGGGGTATTACTAGAAGCTAAAAACACCGGATACGGGTTATCTTTCGGGCCACTGGGCCCCATTAAAACCTGACACCCGCGACTTTCTAATTGGCGGGCACATTGTTCTGCCCACCTCTGGCTGAGGGTATCTCTGGCTTTGTGGGCGATAATTACTTGTTTTAGTTGCACAACCTATCGATTTTAGATTTTAGATTTTAGATTTTAGATTTTTTGATTTTAGACTGAATTGCCGCGACCGGGACGATCGCACTGCACATCGATTTGAGATTTGAGATTTGGGATTTTAGATGATTAGATTTTAAACTGAAGTGTCGCGACCGGGACGATCGCAGTGCACATCGATTTGAGATTTGAGATTTGGGATTTTAGATGATTAGATTTTAAACTGAAGTGTCGCGACCGAGACGATCGCACTGTAGTCTGAAAAATATTATTCCGATGGCACAGGGCATCTCCCGTCGGAGACTCTCCCTCTGGTTTATAGCAATTCCAAAAAGTAATCCAATTTTTTGAAAGATCCAAACCCTTATCTCATCTGTCATTTCCAATACTTTAATCTAAAATCAAAATCTGTCATTCCCAATTCTTGAATCTAAAATCTAAAATCTAAAATCTAAAATCGTATTACCCGTCGCTGCGCCTGGATTTGGGCCGTGGCCAGATAATGCTGGAATCGGCCGCGAGTAGGCTAGAAACTGCGCTGGCCCCAAAGCGGTTGAGGTGACTGGGGTCAACAAAATAGTCATTGCGGCCAGGCCACCGCTGCGACAAGTCGCGGAAAGCGAAGCCTTTTTGCCGGGAGAGTTGCTGCATTCGCTGCCGAAACTGCTGTTCTGCCCGCAGGCGAGTTCCGTCTAAGTAGTCGTCGGTGAGGGGCAAATTGACGAAAATCAGGGGAATTTTGCGAGCTTTGGTAAATGCTACAACTGAATTAAAGGCTGCTGCTTGTTTGCCTCCGAGGTAGAAGTTTGCGTAGTCGCGATCGTACTGGCCTGAAACGTAAGCGCGTTGTCGATAATAAGTGTTGGGATTGTACTTGCCCGACATAGCCATGAATCCGTTGGAGTCGATCGAATCTGCCAATTGGTTGAGTTGTCTGATGGCTACTGTTGTGCGTCGCGAGACTGGAATCAATTCTGCTTTTTGGGTTGCTGCATCTGCTGCGATCGGTTTTAACTCATATTTTGCAGCATTTGAGGCAACGGGCAAGATGGCCGTTCCACTAGAGAGGGATTTGATTGGGGGGAGTAGGGGTTGGGTGTCAGCAACGGGCAAGATGGCCGTTCCACTAGAGAGGGATTTGATTGGGGGGAGTAGGGGTTGGGCATCTTGCGCGCCCCTGAAAGGTTGATCTACAGAGGTAAATGCTTTGCGGAAATTGTTGTTAGCGCAGGGCTGCGGGAATCTGTAACACGCCGGAATCTCGTTGGGTTCATCGGATGGCAGTTCGGGGCGAATGCCTGCTGCTAAAAGTTGGCTGCCTTCAGAATCGACGATCGAATTAAAAGTGCGATCGTCCCGGCCGCTGTTAAATGCCCGCACGCCGTCTGCCCAGATAATCATTTGAGGCAAATGACCGGGCTTCAAAAGTCGCCGCAGTTGAAAGTCAACTACTTGTGCAGTTGCGCCGTTGACTGAAAAGTTAAATACTTTTAAGCCCCGCCGGCCTCTTTGGGCCAAAGATTGTTTTAGCTGTTTGGGATCGACGCCCTGCAATGCGCGGGAACTGCCGACAATCAAAACATCTGGTGGGCCGACTGTGGCAACGTAGGATAGGTAAAGTTGGAGTTGTTCGTTGAGTAAATCGCTGCTGAAGCTGACTGTACTGGCTTGCGCTCTGGTTGCGCTCGCTTGCTGCTGGGAATAAACCAGGTTTCTCATGTACTCGATTACTTTTTTCTCAGCAAACGCCCGTCTGGGACTGCCGGGGGGAACGGCTTGCATCCAGGCGACGGCCTGCACCCACAGGGCGGCTACTTCGTCCCAGTCTTGTTTTGAATTGGCTGATTGAGCCAAATTAGAAGCTTGGGTGGCAAAGTTAATTGACTCCGTGAAGGCGTCGTTTTGCGGGCAAGAGGGAAGGCTGAGGGATTTTCTGGTTTTGTTGGGGTTTTGAGCTAACACAGACGTGGGGGACTGCGCTAGGACGGCGGATTCGATCGAACCCGATGGCGCTGCGGTGTTGAGTGGCTTCGTTGACGAACATCCGACTGTTACCGCGAACACCGCGGCAGCGGCGCAGGTACGTTTGAGGATGCTGGTGCTGAGGCTAGCAATGTAGCGGCGAATCATAAAGCTTTCAGCGATCGCGAAATATTACTAAATATTACTCATTATTCGGCGGATCGAGCAATTAGCTCAAACAGATGTTTTAACCATTCAATAAAAATTAAGGTGATCGGGCCATCGCAGCTAAGCACCTGCGCTGTTATTGCTTGTCCCATCGGCATTGCAGGCGTTTTCTGCCATGCCAGCCAAGTGTGGATTAGCGCTTTGGGATGATGAATTAAAGTGTAGCGGTTAAGTCCGGCTTGTTCGAGCTCTTGTAAAATTGCTTCGGCTTTCGGATGCAGGGTGTCGCCAGGGGGGATGAGATAGGCGACAAAATCTTCTAACATTCCAGGAAGTTGATTGTTTGGCATCAACCAAACTCCGACGCGAGGCAAGTATGGATCTGAAGGTGTGCAAACCCAGCCTTCGGGAGGGGGAGAATGGGGGATGTCTCGATAGCCGATCGAACTCAGTTTATCTTTAAGAGATTGCCACCGCCCACTTAAATTGCGATCGGCATCTACCACAATTCCCAACGTGCGTAAATTCTCTGCTTTCAATCTTTCTGGCAAGCCATTTAGCAGCGCTTCAACTCCTTCTGTACCTTCTTCTTGCGGTACTTCGACGGAAAATGTTTCTGGCAGTTGATATTGCTGGCACAAAGCCCAGATTACGTGTCGGTCATTCTTACCTTCTACTAATAACTGTTGAGGTTTTGATTGAGGAGGTTTTCGTGCTTTTGGCATCAGCGCACCTCGATACTTTGGCGCACTGCAACGGACAATTCATCGGGAGTGTATTCAACTGCACGAATATCCTCACCGCGCCGGCTCAAGCGAAATAATTTGCCAACAGAACTATCTTCTGACTGTTCTAAGGCTTCTTGAAATGCGGCTATACAATCCCAACTGTGGGTAGTTGCAAAGACTTGAACGTTCAATCGCTGTGCTGTTTCAAATATCAATCGCCACATATCAGTTTGGGTTTGATAGTAAAGACCTGTATCAATTTCATCAACCAACAAAAACCCATTCTCTGATGAGACGGCTGCCATTGCTATACTAAGAATTCGTCGCATACCCTCTCCCATACTGCCTAGAGGAACTGGGTGAGGCTGTCCCCGAAGTTTAAGCAAAATACCACTATTAGAAGTCTGGCGACTGGTGAAACTAATCCGTTCCACATCCGGCTCCAGAATTTGCAATGCTTCTACTACACTTTGTTCTTTCGGTGTGAGTGTTATTCTATCCCACAGTAGAGACAGTTGCTGAAAGCTTCTATTAGTGGTTGTCAGAAAATAATTTTGATTGCTGCTCCTTGTAGGAACAACTAACTGAGATGTGTTGCCCAACTCCAAGTAACGCCAATCGCCAGTTCTATCACTACGGATAGGAATTCTTATTGGGGTATACTGTCCGTAGGAAACAACTAGCTCAGCGACTAACTCTCCACTTGGAACTAAATCTTCAAATCCTGGAAGTGTAAGTTGTTGGAGAATACGATTAGGCTGAATCTTCAATGAAAGCAGATGCTCTTTTGTAGAGCAGATATCAATAGCCCGATCGAAGTTATTAAGTTGATGACCGTAAAAAATATGTAAAATATGATAATAATAACGCCGAGAAACGACTTCGCCATTTCTTTGTCTAGAACGCTCTAATGTTATTTCACCTCTGCTATTTAGCACCTCAAACAGAAACGGAATATTTCCTTCGTTAACTAATAAATAAATGGCTTCCAAAAAAGTAGTTTTACCGCTATTGTTCTGACCGACTATCAGATTAACCCTAGCTAGCTCGTCGATATGAAAATCTTTAAAACAGCGATAATTTTGGATGGTGAGATCGCGCAACATGGATTCCTCGCATATTAACTATATTCTATCATTTCTCCGTTCAGACTAGAAACCAGTATGGGATTCGATGACGGCTTCGGCTTGCAGGGCGATCGACCTCAATTTATCCAATGTATCCTGGTTCGCACTCTGCCACAACCCCCGCTGACGAGCTTCTAGCAATCTTTCCGCCATATCTCGCAGTGCCCAAGGATTGTTTTCTTGAATAAATGTCTGCACTTTCTCATCAAAAATGTAAGCCTCTGCGATTCCTTCATACATAAAATCCTCTACACAATTTGCCGTAGCATCGTAAGCAAACAAAAAATCAACAGTTGCTGCAATTTCAAACGCACCTTTATAACCGTGTCGCATCGCACCTTCTATCCATTTGGGATTCACAGCCCTGCTGCGATAAACCCGCGCAATTTCTTCCCGCAGTTGCCGCACTTTCGGATTCTCAGGAATCGAGTTGTCTCCGAAATAAGTTTCAGGATTTTTGCCTTGCAAATTGCGGATTGCGGCCGTCATTCCCCCTTGGAATTGATAATAATCATCCGAGTCGAGGATGTCGTGTTCGCGGTTGTCTTGGTTTTGCAGAACTATTTGCATTTGGCCGAGGCGTTTTTCAAATGCTTCGGGTGCAGAACATCCCCATTCACCCCCCCTAACCCCCCCTTGTAAAGGGGGGGGACAAGAGTTGGATTTGGCCTCAGAACTTAATTCACCCCCCCTAGCCCCCCCTTGTAAAGGGGGGGGACAAGAGTTGGATTTGGCCTCAGAACTTAATTCACCCCCCCTAGCCCCCCCTTGTAAAGGGGGGGGACAAGAGTTGGATTTGGCCTCAGAACTTAATTCACCCCCCCTAGCCCCCCCTTGT
>NZ_JAUBUC010000038.1:0-26363 GCF_036705285.1 Microcoleus sp. B4-C1
GGATTTTAAAATCCCAAAAGCCTTTCGACCCCAATTATTTGACTGCTACCCCTTGACAGGTCAAGACAGTATCTACAGGAATCAGGGTAATCGACCGGACATGATATGACTAATGACTAATAACTAATGACTAATAACTAATGACTAATAACTAATGACTAATAACTAATGACTAATAACACTTTAAAACTATTGTTTCTGTCAACTTCTGTCGGTCAACTCGGTTCGGGGTTGGGCGGCGGAGTCGAACTTACAGTCCTTAACCTAGCTAAAGAATTGCAGAGTCGGGGTCATAAAATAGGAGTTGTAGCGCCGATAGGTTCAGTCTTAGAATCAATTTCTGTAATCGAAATAACGGGTGAGTTGCAAGTAACCGCCCAAACACAAGATTACCATGCTCCTATTGTGATGCCCGCCGACTCGGTGCTGGCGAATATGTGGGAATATGCTCGCCAAGTTCAGGATGAATGGGATGTGATTGTTAATTTTGCCTACGATTGGCTGCCGTTTTATTTGACACCATTTTTTAGGACTCCGATCGCACATTTGATCAGCATGGGATCCCTTTCTGCAGCCCTCGATCGCATTGCCGAACAAACCGCCGCCCAGTTTCCTGGTACGATCGGAGTTCACACCGCTTCTCAAGCCAAAACATTCACCTTTGCCGAGGAATGTCAGTTGTTGGGAAGCGGCATTGATTTATCGCTGTACCAATTTTGCAACAAATCCCAGTCTAAATTAGCTTGGCTAGGCCGCATCGCCCCGGAAAAAGGCTTAGAAGATGCAGTAGCAGCAGCGAAAATTACAGGCATTCCCCTCAAAATTATGGGCAAAATGCAAGATGAGGATTATTGGCAAAAAATTTGTGCAGATTACCCGGATGCTCCGGTAGAATATTTAGGGTTTTTGACAACAACCCAAATGCAAGAGCAAACCCGTCAGTGCCAAGCATTGTTGATGACACCACGTTGGGTGGAAGCTTTCGGAAATGTCGCGATCGAGGCTTTAGCGTGCGGTGTACCCGTGATTGCTTACGAGCGCGGGGGGCCGGCGGAAATTGTTAGAGACGGACTGACGGGCTTTTTAGTGCAGCCTGATAGCGTAAATGGCTTGGTAGGTGCGATCGCCCGCTTAGACAAAATTGACCGCAGCGCTTGCCGGCGACAAGCAGAGGTAGAATATTCTTTAGCAGCTTTGGGCGATCGTTGTGAGCACTGGTTCAAATCTATCACTGCTAGTAGGGTGCGTCAGTAATAATACTGGCCAATTTTTAGAAAGATTCGCTGACTGACGCACCTTACAAGTTTATGGAACAGCAATTCAAATCTATTCTCAAATTGAGTTAAATAAACTCTTAATTGACTACACAAAAAAGGAAACAGAAAAAACTATGGCAACCGAACGTTTAGTGCTTTTATCCAGTAGAGAAATCGAAAAAATGCGCCAAGCAGGCCGTTTAGCGGCCGAACTTCTGCTGCATCTCGAACCGATGGTAAAACCGGGTGTCAGCACTTTAGAAATTAACGACGAAGCCGAACGCTGGACTTTGGCACACGGAGCAAAAAGCGCTCCCCTAGGCTATAAAGGATTTCCCAAATCTCTGTGTGCAAGCGTCAATGAAGTAGTCTGTCACGGCATCCCCAATGCGAAACAAATTCTTAAAGAAGGTGACATTATTAATATTGATGTAACCCCTTTAGTTGATGGTTATCATGGCGATACTTCCAAAACTTTTTTTGTGGGCAAACCTTCACCGGTAGCGAAAAAATTAGTTGAAGTAACCGAGGAATGTTTAAGAAGAGGAATTGCCGAAGTCAAACCGGGTGCTCGTACCGGCGACATCGGTGCAGCGATTCAAGAATATGCTGAAGCACAGGGTTTTTCGGTAGTGCGAAATTTTGCGGGACACGGCGTTCACCGAGTCTTTCACACTGAACCAGAAATTCTGCACTACGGTAAGCGGGGCACAGGAAAGAAGCTCAGACAAGGCATGGTTTTTACGATCGAGCCGATGATTAATGAGGGTACTTGGGAAGTGGAAATTCTCGCCGATGGTTGGACATCTATCACCAAGGATGGAAAGCTTTCAGCTCAATTTGAACACACTCTGGCTGTTACTGATTCTGGGGTGGAAATTCTAACTTTACCTTAGCAATCATTCACAAATAATCTGAAAAACTCACTCCTAAATCAATAATTAACCCTATCCCGTAGGGGCGGGTTCACAGAAAATTTCCGCATGAAACAGACAATCTCGAAAACCCGCCCCACCCAACGAAATATGTAAATGTGGGTAAGGTTGATGTCGATAGTCCCTGGGTTTGGGGCGGGTTTTGGAGATGGTTTGTTTTAATAGTTGATGGTTGGTAAAACCAGCCCCTACAGAATTACCGTTAATTCACAAAACACGATATAGCAATCCTAAATGATTCGTGTAATTCTTGTAGGGGCAAACCCCCCGTGGTTGCCCCGCTTGACTGGGGTAGGCACGGGGAGTAGGGGTAGCACTACCCCTACATATTTTTACAAATGATTTAGGATTGCTATATAACAAATAACTAATAACTAATAACAAATGACTGACATAAAATTTCTGCAACCAGGAGATTTGCTCAAAGTAATTGCCCCTAGTGGCACTTTGCGAGAATCAACCAACTTTGAAAAGGGTGTAGAAATTTGGAAATCTCGCGGCTATCGAATTGAATTAACACCGGGTTTTGACGATCGCTGGGGCTATTTGGCAGGTTCCGACGAAAACCGCGTCCGACAGCTAGCAGATGCCCTCAATGACCCGGATTGTAGCGGTATTCTCTGTGTGCGAGGTGGTTTCGGCAGCACTCGACTTTTGGAAAAAGGAAATGTGGGAAAGGCGGAAAACTCCCAATTTCCAACTCCCGATTCCCATTCGCCGAAATGGTTAATCGGCTTTTCCGACATTACTGCTTTGCTGTGGAATCACGAAAAATTGGGCATTTGGGGTGTTCACGGGCCGATGCTGACAACTTTGGCTGCGGAACCGGATTGGTCTGTCGATCGACTTTTTGACTGCATAGAAGGTCGTCCCTTACAATCTTTGCAAGGTAAAGGATGGGGCAGCGGACAAGCCACGGGGCCGCTGTTTCCTGCGAATCTGACGGTTGCTTCTCACTTGCTCGGAACCCCGTATCAACCGGATTTGACGGGGGTTATTCTCGCATTTGAGGATGTTTCTGAGGCTCCTTACAGGGTCGATCGAATGTTGACTTTGTGGCGGATGGCGGGGGCTTTCGCTGGGGTGCGGGGCATTGCTTTGGGGCGCTTCAGTCGCTGCGAGATTGAGCCGAGTATTCCCAGTTTTAGCATTGAAGAGGTTTTGCGCGATCGGCTGGGGGACTTGAATATTCCCATTGTCTCGGATTTGCCCTTCGGGCACGAGGGGGTTAACGCTGCTTTACCGATGGGAATTATGGCGAGTCTCGACGCTGATTTGGGATTGCTGATTTGTGGCGATCGATCGCAACTTTAGATTAGGGCTCAACGTCTATAACTTTAACATGAGATTTTGCACCCGCTAAATAGTCCCGTTAGGTGAGGTTGACACGGTTGGCAGAAATTACATTTAAAATGGATTGTGTATGCAAATGTCGGCGCCAAGAAAGCAAAAAGATTTTAAAATTTTCCAGAGGTTGATATGAGAACTCACAACTTGTTAAACAGTATTGCTGCCGCAGTCCTAGTTACGGGATTGGCACTTACGGGGATTTCCTCAAGTGCTGTTGGCGAACAGATACGGAATAACGATCGCATTGCCGGAGTAATTCGCCGCACTTCCCCCATCTACCGTTTTCGGAATATGTGGGTTCCGGGTTCTCCGACGGAAGAATTACGCGGCCAAGAATACACATTCAGCGCCAGGGAAGGCGACAACATTGAAGTGTTTTTAGATACAGATAGAAGCCGCGGTTTTACTCCCGTCATGGTGCTGTTTTACGGGAACAATAAACAAGTCGCTTTTACGCAAGACCGCTCTTTTAATTATCAAATTCCCCGTAGTGGCGATTACAAACTGTTAGTGTTAGCAAAAGATGCTGCCAGGGGCGGTAACTACACGCTGGAAGTTGCGGGAATTGATGGAGGCGACAGACGAGTTCGCAATTCGCGGGACGATTGGTACACGAGGCGAGATGACGATCGATATGACGGTCAATATGACAGAGCACAGATTCTGCAAGATGATTTTGGCTTGCGGTCTGTTGATTGTCGCGAGAGACGTTCTATGGTGAGAGTAAGGTTTGACGATGGTAATCAAGATTCAACTTACTGCGCTGTCCCGACTAGAAACTTTCCGGCGGGAGATTATTACTACAATTCACGGACTAGAAACTTAGATTCGGCGAGGCGGAATGATAGTAGATTCGATGCGGGCCGCGATCAATGTCGGGTAGTGGTGGGCGGAGTGTGCGTGACGAGATAGTTTCGATTTAATTAACCCTACGGTGCGTCGCCCAGTAAAATCTACTATTAAGCTCGAAAATGGAGCAGCGACGCACCATATAAGATGAGCCTCTACAGATTTAAAGATCGACTAAGTTACATCTTTGAGAGCCGATCGCGAATTGTTCGGAGATTTTTTGATAACGCTCATGCTGCCGTCGGTTTCCAGCACGACTGCTTCGATTTCTTCGATCGACGCGCAGCCCGTCCCCCGAATCGCCGCCCGAATTTCCGATTCACCCACGCGCTGCTGCCGCATCGCCACAGGCAGAAATTGGCCTTGGCTGAGCAGCATAGTAGGTTCGGCTTTGATGAGATTTTTTACCCACTTTACCCGCACCGCAAGCCACGTGACGATGAATTGCAGCCCGATGAGCAAGCCGAGGGCGAAAACGCCCTCGACGAAGGAAACGTCTTTTGACATGATGACAGTCGCCAGCGTCGAACCAAGCGCGATGGTAACGATGAAATCGAAGGCATTCCACTTCGACAGAGTTCGCTTGCCGGAAACTAGCAGCAAAAAAATCAGCACGAGGTAAGCGGAAACGCCGAGCGTCAAAATCCGAATTATTTCAAACCAATTGTCAAAAAACATATTTTTATTTCGCGGTTGTGATTTTGGGCGCTTTGCCGCTGCACCAGTGCTAGATGCTTCGTATGCTTGAGGTCGCGGTCGCGGATTCTGTTAGTTTGCATTGTCATTGTAGCAAAAGGGTGGATGTGAAAATTCCCTATTAGCAAGAGTTTCACCTATTAAGAATTCCTTGACCGTGCCAGAAGGTTGCTATCGAACTCAGCCACTTTCCTCATCTCCCTCCCCGCTGACAGATGAATTTTTTGTCAAAAAGGACGATCGCACAGTGGTAAGCTACCAAAGGCATTGAAATATCTAAGGTAGAGAAAAGTTAAAATGTCGGCATTAAATGAAGTTCCCTTGTTGTTGCGGGCAGCCCGCGGCGAAACCCTAGACCGCCCGCCCGTGTGGATGATGCGTCAAGCCGGCCGCTACATGAAGGCTTATCGAGATTTGCGAGAAAAGTATCCCTCGTTTCGCGAACGTTCCGAAATTCCCGAAGTTGCGATCGAAGTTTCCCTCCAGCCGTGGCGCGCGTTTCAGCCCGACGGCGTAATCCTGTTTTCCGATATTGTCACACCCATGCCCGGTTTGGGCATCGACATGGACATCGCCGAAGGCAAAGGCCCGATTATCCACTCACCCATCCGCACTCAGCAGCAAATCGACGCGCTGCAACCGCTGAACCCGGAAGAAAGTTTGCCGTTTATCAAAACAATCCTGAAATCCCTGCGCGAGGAAGTCGGCAACAAATCCACCGTGCTCGGTTTTGTGGGCGCGCCGTGGACTCTGGCGGCCTATGCGGTTGAGGGCAAAGGTTCTAAGGATTATGCGATCATCAAAAACATGGCATTTTCCGATCCAACTTTACTGCATCAGTTGCTCTCAAAATTTGCAGATGCGATCGCCGTTTACGTGCGCTATCAAATCGACTGCGGCGCGCAAGTCGTGCAAATGTTCGACTCCTGGGCGGGCCAACTTTCCCCCCAAGACTACGACACATTCGCTTTACCTTACCAGAAACAAGTATTCGAGCAAGTCAAAAAAACCCATCCCGACACCCCGCTAATTCTGTTAGTCACCGGTAGCGCCGGCCTCCTCGAACGCATGACAACATCCGGCGCCGATATCATCAGCGTCGATTGGACTGTTGATATGGCCGACGCGCGCCGACGTTTGGGCCCCAATATGAACGTTCAAGGAAATCTCGATCCGGGCGTGCTGTTTGGTTCTCAAGCGTTTATTCGCGATCGAATTCTTGATACAATTCGCAAAGCCGGTCATCGCGGACACATCCTCAACTTGGGACACGGCGTGTTACCGGGTACTCCCGAAGATAACGTGCGTTTCTTCTTTGAAACCGCAAAACAAGCCGACAAATTGCTTGCAGTTGCTGCTTGAAATTGATTGCCAACTGGTTTTAACTGGTTCCCAGGCTCTGCCTGGTGAACCCATATCCAGAGGCTCTGCCTCGCGTAAAATGGAGGCAGAGCCTCCGGATCTGCGTTACCAGGTCAGAGCCTGGTAACGAGTAAAAGATTAATATTTCCGTCGGTTTTAACTCACCGAAGATCACCCTTACGAATAAAGCATCCCGTAGGGGCGGGTTCACCAAGAACTTTAAAGAGTGCAGACAGGTTAAATAAACCCGCCCCCACCCACAAAAAAGCCCTTTATTAACAATGGTGCTCTTCAGTCGGTTTCAACCGACTTTTGCCCGACGCCAGGGGTTTCAACCCCTGGCGGATTGCAGGAGAATGAAACAGCCCAATTCTCCCCCTTGCCGTCCCCCCCTTCCCCTTCTGCAAAATGAACGCCAAAAAAATTTTCATAACGGGTGCAAGTGGCTGTATCGGTCACTACATGGCCGAAACTTTGATTCAAGAAACAAACCACGAACTTTACCTATTAGTTCGCAACCCCGAAAAATTAAAATTTGACTGGAAAGCCCGCCCCGGCATCCATATATTACAAGGCGATATGCGAGATATCGAGCAACACGCCGAACTTTTGCAAACAATTAATGTAGCAATTGTAGCCGCTACTGCTTGGGGAGGAACTCAAGAAGTTTTTGACGTTAACGTAACGAAAACTCTCCAGCTAATTCAACTACTTTCGCCACAGACTTGCCAACAAGTAATTTATTTTTCAACGGCCAGCATTCTCGGTAGAGACAACAATTTGCTTAAAGAAGCCGGGGAACTGGGGACAGATTATATTAGCTCAAAATACAACTGCATGGTGCATTTGTCAGCCTTGACAAATGTGCCTCCGATTACGGCACTTTACCCGACATTAGTATTGGGAGGAGACGCCGAAAAACCAGTCTCTCACTTGTCATCTGGCCTGCCACTTGTCGCAAAATGGATTGGTTTGATTCGCTGGTTTAAGGCAGATGGCAGTTTTCACTTCATCCACGGCGCAGATATTGCTAAAGTAGTTAATTATTTAGTTGAACATCCGCCGGCTTCCGATGAACCGCGACATTTTGTGCTAGGAAATCCGGCGATTACAGCTAACGAAGTGGTAGAACAAGCTTGCGAGTATTTGAATAAAAAGATATTTTTTCGGATAACTCTGTCACCTTGGCTGGCCGATTTCTTTATTTGGCTGTTCCGAATTCAAGTGGCTGCTTGGGATAGATTTTGCATCAGCTACCGCCATTTTACCTATCAAAATCTTGTGAATCCCGAAAGCATAGGAATGCCGAGTTACTGCGGCACAGTTGCTGATATGTTAAAAACTAGCGGGATTCCCGATAAAAATAAAAAGTAGTCCGTACACTCCGCACCAATAATCGGACGGGCTAGAAGCCCATCCCACAAGAAAGATTGTGGGATGGGCTTCTAGCCCGTCCCTAATTATTTTGGCGCTTCTCAAATCCCATCCCACAAAAAACAATTTGTGGGATGGGCTAGAAGCCCATCCCTAATTCTTTATGCTATTCAAGTCTAGTGTTTCAATTTCTTTTTTGCCTTAGTCCCATGCTTTTTAAATGCGATTATCGTCAATTAAGGGTCAAATACGATAAGATATCAGCATTTGCACACTTTAACAGGGAACTGCAAGCTAAAAATTGCGCTCAATTTGTTTGTCTTAGGGGGTGTCACCCCTCGCCAGATATTCGATCGAGTGCAAGATCGTAATTTTAGCCTTAACGTCAGGAACCTCAGCCTAAAGGCGTGAGGCTTGAAAGAGAAATCTAACAGGCCATTCTGACCAGACTAAGCTTTAAATAGCTACGTTATTTAGGTCACGACACCCTGGGATGCGAAGCTAGTCCCTTGCTCTGTCGCTAGTGGTTAAACAGTCTTAAGGTCACTGAGACAGTGCTGCTAGCCTAACAAGCCTTTATAACTTTGTCGAAGCTAACTTTACCCCAGAAATGGGAGTTTGGGGCAACCATTCCCCAAAAATCGGAGAGGTTGCATTAAATTCCCTCTCCGACCCCGAAAGGGGATTTAATTCAATGTAAAGCCGTCCTATAAGGACGGGGCTTCAGACCCAGTTTTTTGGTGAGGTTTAACATATAATGCGAGTTCTTTTAGTTTACCCGCTGTTTCCGAAAACATTTTGGTCTTACGAGAAAATCCTAGAATTAGTCGATCGTAAAGTGCTGCTGCCACCGCTGGGTTTGGTAACAGTAGCAGCTATTTTACCCCAAGAATGGGAATTTAAGTTAGTCGATCGCAACATCAGACAAATCACCGAAGCAGAATGGGAATGGGCAGAGCTCGTTATTCTCTCCGCAATGATTGTCCAAAAAGAAGATTTGCTAGACATCATTCGCGAAGCAAAACGGCGCGGTAAATCCGTAGCTTGCGGCGGCCCTTACCCGACATCCGTACCCGAAGAACCTCAAGCAGCGGGCATAGATTACCTGATTCTCGACGAAGGCGAAATCACCTTGCCGATGTTTGTCGAAGCAATAGGGCGCGGCGAAAAAAGCGGAACTTATCGATCGGACGGCGTAAAACCCGATGTTACCACAACCCCGGTTCCCCGCTTCGACTTGCTGGAATTAGACGCCTACGATTCCATGTCGATTCAATTTTCGCGCGGCTGTCCTTTCCAGTGCGAATTCTGCGATATCATCGTCCTCTACGGCCGCAAACCCCGCACCAAAAACCCCCAACAATTGATAGCAGAATTAGACTATCTCTACAACTTGGGCTGGCGGCGCGGCGTGTTCATGGTAGACGACAACTTTATCGGCAACAAACGCAGCGTCAAACTGTTGCTAAAAGACTTAAAAGTCTGGCAAGAAGAACACAAATTCCCGTTTACTTTCAACACAGAAGCATCCATCGATTTAGCCCAAGACCAAGAATTGATGGATATGATGGTAGCTTGCAATTTTAATGCTGTATTTCTAGGGATTGAAACTCCCGATGAAGAAAGCCTGCAAATGACCAAGAAATTCCAAAATACCCGCAATTCCCTGATCGAATCAGTAGAGTTAATTGCGAAAACTGGTTTGCGAGTAATGGCCGGATTCATCATCGGATTTGACGGCGAAAAACCCGGTGCCGGTCAGCGGATTGTCCAGTTTGCCGAAGCAGCAGCCATTCCGAGCACAACCTTTGGAATGCTGCAAGCTTTGCCGCACACTGCATTGTCCCACAGACTAGCAAAAGAAGGGCGGTTGCGCGACAAATCTGGCAACCTCAACCAGACTACTTTGATGAACTTCATTCCGACGCGGCCTCTCGAAGATATTGCCCGCGAATATGTCGAGGCATTCTGCGAAGTGTACGATGCTGAGAAATATTTAGACCGGACTTATCGCCATTTCTTAATGTTAGGTGCACCCACAGCAAAGATACCTGCAAGAGTTCCCAGTTGGATCGACTTGCGAGCACTGTTAACGGTGGTTTGGCGGCAGGGAGTCAAGCGCAAAACTCGGTGGAAGTTCTGGCATCATTTGTTCAGCATTCTCAAGCGCAATCCTGCAGTTTGGGATCACTATTTAACAGTGTGTGCTCACAACGAGCATTTCCTGGAATACCGCCAGATTGTGCGGGATGAAATTGAAGCTCAATTGGCTGACTTTTTGGCTAATGAGTCTCAAACTGTATATCAAGAACCTGTTGCTGTTGAGGAAAAGCAAGTGCAAGCGGTTTAGGGTTGGATAATTAAACCGCAGATGAACTCAGGTAAACGCAGATGAATGTAAGATTGTCTGCGTTTATTTGGTTATACTTAGTTTATAGACTTAGTTTTTTAAGAGTATGGAAACTGTAAATATCCATCAAGCTAAAACGAATTTATCACGACTATTGTCGCGTGTGGAACTGGGAGAAGAAATCATTATTTCCAACGAAGGCATCCCAGTCGCGAAGTTGGTTCCGTTTCGTACTTCATCCAATCGACGAGCTAGTTTGGGGCAAGATCGAGGGACATTTGTTTTGCCAGAGGACTTTAACGATCCTTTGCCAAAAGAGATTTTGACAGCATTCGAGGGAGATGAAGAGTGAAACTCTTGCTGGATACGCAGTGTTTTTTGTGGTGGTTTGCCCAACCAGATCGATTGAATGAGGAGGCGATCGCACAGATTGCCGATGAAACGAACGAATTGTGGCTTTCTGTTGCTAGTGTCTGGGAAATGGGAATCAAAGTTGCGATCGGAAAGTTACCACTTCCAGAACCGATCGATACCTACATTTCGACGCGCATGATACAGTTAGATGTGCGATCGCTGGAAATTACAGCACCTCATGCCCTGCGAGCGGCTGCGTTACCATTACATCATCGAGATCCCTTCGATCGAATGCTGATTGCCCAGGCTCAGATTGAGGAGATGACGCTTGTGAGTGCTGATTCAATGTTCAAGCAATACAGCGATATTGCTATTCTTTGGGCCGCCAATTCGTGAGATTAATCTCGTTTCCAAGCTCTTCCTGGAAATGTCATATTCTGCGGATATGCTGGTTCAAGAAAGCAAGCAGATAGAGCCTCCAGAGACATTCCCCGTCTCCGATCTAGCAGGTAAAATACTACTATTGGCGGCAGCAGTTATTTCGGCAGATAGAGGCGCGATCGCCCGCAAATATGAAAACCTAATTACAAGCTCAAAAATATCAAAATAGCGATCGCCCTCAACCCGCCATGTTAGGAACAAATCAACTCAGAACAGCCGCTCTCTTAGGACTCCTAAGCGGCCTTCTCGTTTTAGGAAGTTATTATTTAATCGGCAACGAGCAAGGACTTTACATTGGTTTAGCGCTAGCCGCCTTCTCAAGTTTTAGCTCTTGGTACTATTCCGACACGGCAGCGTTAATGGCTTACCGCGCTCGCCCCATCGCCCGCAGCGAAGCACCAGAAATCTACGATATGGTAGCATCGCTGAGTAAAAAAGCCCAAATTCCAGTACCGAAAATCTTTGTAGTTCCCACTCAATCTCCGAACGCATTCGCCACAGGAAGAGACCCGGAACACGCCACAATAGCAGTTACTGAAGGCATCATGAATTTGCTTTCCCGCGAAGAATTGGAAGGCGTTATAGCGCACGAACTCACCCACATCCGCAACCGCGACACCCTCACTCAAGCAGTTGCAGGAACAATTGCCGGTGCAATTACATTTGTCGGGCGAATTCTGACTTTTGGAGCGCTTTACGGCCCGGTAACGCGGGATAGCAGACAAGGCCCGAATCCGTTTGGTTTGCTGTTTTTAATCATTTTAGCACCGCTATCAGCAACCCTAATTCAAATGGCGATTTCTCGAACCAGAGAATTTGCAGCCGACAGCGGTGCGGTGGAAATTACCAATAACCCGATCGGCTTAGCAAACGCCCTGCAAAAGTTGGAGAAACTGGGTCATGAAATTCCCATGCACGGCAATCCTGCGATGTCGCCGCTGCTGATTGTGAATCCTTTTTCGACTAAAGGTTTGCAGTCACTTTTCCGCACTCACCCGCCGACAGAGGATCGCATTCAACGCCTTTTGGAAATCGCGCAGCAGCAAGGTACTCCAGTTATGGCTTACATAAACGGAGTTTGATCGAGCGAAACTGCAGCAACAATATGGAGAAACCCGGTGTTTTGAAGCAACCGGGTTTTTGTATGTTTATAATGGTAAAGGAATTATAGCTATAGATTTAATGAGGTGGAAACCCTGAGTAAAGATGAACTAGAGTATGAAGTCAGTAAATAATGGGTAGAAAAGTTTACAAAAACTATAGCAGCGATGGAGCGGGATGCAGAAGCAAAAAGAAAGGACTTTCTCAGATGGGATGCAGGTTGAGGTGCGATTTAATCCCTTAAATAAAAATAAAAACCTCAGCAACAAAAGCTGAGGCTTATCAATTCTTATAGGTATCTTGGAGAACAGTAGCCAAGCTTGACGTTGTATTCAAAATCGCCAAATATCGACTTGTATTTCTCCATTGTGGTAAGCCCTGTGGCACTCTGGGCAAAGTGTCATCATATTCTTCAAATCCGCGGGACCACCATCACTGTAAGCAATAACATGGTGTCCATTTGCGATCTCCGGGACTTTACCGCAAATTTCACATTCGTTACCATCCCTCTGCTTGACTGCCTTCTGTGCCTTCAAGTGTTCGTTGGATCGTTTCTGACTTGCCACGTTACTTACCCTCGATTTCCTTGTTGGATGAACCCTTAAATGTTTGTGGACTGGCCCCCAGAATTGAGATATCGCTATTTGGAGCAACTGACTTGACTGTTTTCACTATCCCATGAGCAACATCGGCGTAGTTTTCATCAGATAAACCATGAACTGTTATTTTAAGAGACTTCTTACCCATTACTCACCTCATTAAGCCGTTATAGAGAGAACTTCTTGACCACTAGCATCGGTTGCCCGTGCTTCAACTTCACCATCTCCATGAGTGATGGTAATCTCTGGTAATTTAGACAGTTTAGGCTGTCCATATGCATCACGGGATACGGAGTAAACAAAAACTTCCTCGTTCGGTTTCCGCACAACTATGTGAATCGCTTCACCAATGTATGAGACATTCAAAACTTGGTCGCCTTCCTTGAGAATTTTGACGATGAGCGTGTCTTTCATCTCACTGATATCTTATTAAATTTATAGGTTGAGCCATGTATTTGACATTTCCCAGAGTAAAGTTGCTCCCGCTCCATACTAGCACTTAACTTTGGTTTTTACGCTTGCAAAAACTTTGGTAGTTATCGGGACTTTTCGAGTTGATAACAGACAAAAAATTGGAAAATATGGGAAAATGTTGGGAAATGTGAGTAAATGTTGGGTACAATACAACCAACCTTGATATCTATCCGGATGTATGAACCTTACAGAAGTGCTAAAACTCGCAGAAGATTTGGTATTTGCTAGAACAGGTAAGCACCTCAATGACTTGCAAGAGAGGATTCTGCGCGGAACATGGGAAGATGAAGGCTACAAAGAAATTGCCAAGGCGGTTAATAGATCAGAGGATCGTGTTAGAGAGGTAGGAATGGAATTATGGCAGACACTTTCAGAAGAATTGGGAGAAGATGTTACTAAATCAAATTTTCGCTCGGCAATTAAGAGGTTCCAAGTCTCTAATTCTTCAAACTTTGCACAAGGTGACGTTGTAGCCATCGGTAATTTTAACATTTGTGGAGAAGCTAGATACCCGCCAGATATCCCAAACTCACACCCACAAAATCAGGAAACATCTAACACAAAACAACCTCAAACTCTACATCAAGATTTAAGCGAAATGCCAGAGTTGGGCGATTTCTACGATCGCACTCTCGAACTCGACACCCTCACCACATGGATTTTACAACAACGCAGTCGCCTCATAGCCCTGACCGGCATCAGCGGCATCGGCAAAACATCCTTAGCAGTGCAACTCGTACAACAAATTAAAGACGACTTTGAGTACACAGTTTGGTATACTCTCGACGAATTCCCCAGCATAGATAAATTTGAATCTAACCTAATACAGCTTTTTTCTAATTCGGAAAAACAAGATTTATCCCCAACCAACCAGAAACGCTTACCGCTGATTAAGTATTTACAAAAGTATCGCTGTTTAATAGTCTTGGATGACATTCACAACCTTTTCTGTAGCGGGGAAGTGGCAGGAAAATATAAACCAGAATGCGAAGAATATCGCTCTTTATTCAAACAAATAGAAAAATTATCCCATCCATGTTGCTTGCTGCTAATCGGTTGGGAACAACCGAGAGAAGTGACTCAAGTTAAAAGCCAAAATACTCTTATTCGTACCTTAAAACTCAAGGGTTTAGACATCCCAGCCGGACGGGAAATACTCAGAGATTATGGGTTAGAAGAAAGCGACAAAAGTGAAGCACTCATTCACCGCTACCAAGGCAACCCCCTATGCTTAAAAAGCGTGGCGAGTCTGATTGAAGAGTTGGGAATCAGCGCGAAAGAATTATTAAGAGATGATACAATATTGTTGCCGGAAGATTTGAAAGATGTTTTACAGCAGCAGTACGATCGCACTTCCGAACTAGAAAAACAAGTTATGTCTTTGTTGGCTAGGGAAAACCAGCCAGTCAACCTAGCAAAATTGCTAGAAAAAGGACAAATATCCTCATCAGATTTACTCAACGCGCTCCAATCTTTATCACGGCGCTGCTTTATAGAAAAACAGGAAAGTCTTTACACTCTCCCACCTGTATTGAGGCAGTATATCAAAGGGTTGTAACCAAAATATAAAATCGCCCTGTGCTATCATAGAATACAAAACTTACAGATATTCGCATTGAAATGTTGTATAACCTGAAATTATGCCAACTATTTTACGAGTAGGCCCTTACCGACTTTACTTTTACAGCCATGAACGAACCGAATGAACCACCTCATGTTCACATTGACAGAGACAAATCATCAGTTAAATTTTGGTTGGAGCCAGTCAGTTTGGCAAACAACCTTGGTTTTAGTGCTAAAGAAATTCGGAAAATACAGTCGGTAGTACAAGAAAATCAACAAACTTTATTGGAGGCTTGGTATGGGTATTTTGGCGATTCGAGCGGACGAGAGAGTTAAGGAGATTCATTTTACAGAAGAAACAATTAGTGTTGATTTGATGGATGGACGAACCATTACTGTGCCTTTAATTTGGTATCCCAGATTGTTTAATGCAACGCCCGATCAAAGGGCAAAATGGGAAGTATGCGGAGGAGGCTATGGCATTCACTGGGAAGAAATCGATGAAGACCTCAGTACAGAAGGAATGCTGCGGGGGGCACCGGCTCCCAAGCCTTCTGCTTGAAAATTTACGAGCTAAGAAATACCAAAAAACGCAGATGATATTTTGTCATCATCTGCGTTTATCTGCGTTAACCTCTGCTTGAATTAAACAGTCCTGGATGCGCTGGGAATAAAGAAACCGGGTTTTTCTCGAATCTGCCGCCTACAGCGCGTCTTCTCAGTAAAAACCCGGTTTCTGGACTCTCATGCTTAAGTGCGATTAAACCCTCTTAAACTCAAGCCGCAACCTTATCTAAAGGCCGCACTTGACCGAGGAATTCGCGAAGTGCGTCACCTTCCACCACTTCTGTTTCCAACAGTTTCTGCGTAATTGTTTCCAACAATTCCCGATTTGCTTTCAGAATATCCAAAGCTTGCTGATGTGCAGTTTCGACAATTTCCTTCACTTCTTGGTCGATCGCCTCAGCAGTTTGAGCACTGACAGCGCGGCGGGCATTTCCCATACCGTCGTTGAGGAACATTGCTTGTTGACCTCGATCGTAAGCTAGAGGCCCCAAAACCTTACTCATCCCGTAAGTTGTCACCATCCGTTCAGCTAAATCAGTCGCCCTTTGCAAGTCATTTGAAGCGCCAGTAGTAATGCTACCAAACACGACTTCCTCAGCCGATCGCCCTCCAAGCAGTGTAGCAATCTGACCGCGCAATTCCGACTCATCTAACAAGAAACGGTCTTCAGTCGGTACCTGCAACGTGTAACCCAAAGCAGCCATACCGCGCGGGACGATCGAGATTTTGGCCACTTCGCCGCCGCCGGTCAGTGCAGCACCAACCATCGCGTGCCCGACTTCGTGGTAAGCCACAATCTTTTTCTCTTTTTCATTGAGCACCCGGCTTTTCTTTTCCAAGCCGGCCACAACGCGCTCAAACGCCTCAAAAAAGTCTTCCTGCGCTACAGTTAGTCGTTTGTTGCGGGCCGCCAACAAAGCAGCTTCATTGACCAAATTTGCCAAATCTGCGCCCGAAAAACCGGGAGTGCGAGCGGCGACGGCCTTCAAGTCAATATCCGGGCCCAACTTCACTTTTTGAGAGTGAATGTTCAAAATTTCTTCGCGACCAGATAAATCGGGGCGATCGACTAAAACTTGGCGATCGAAACGGCCAGGGCGCAACAAAGCAGCATCCAAACTTTCTGGGCGGTTAGTTGCAGCCAGCACAATTACCGTAGTATTGCCAGCAGCAAAACCATCCATTTCAGTTAACAATTGATTGAGAGTTTGTTCGCGTTCATCATTCCCCCCAAAGCTAGCGTTACTGCTGCGGGATTTGCCGATCGCGTCCAATTCATCAATGAAAATAATACAAGGAGCCTGTTTCTTAGCCTGCTCAAATAAATCTCTAACTCTTGCAGAACCAACACCTACAAACAGTTCCACAAACTCCGAACCAGAGATGCTAAAAAACGGCACGCCAGCTTCACCAGCCACTGCTTTTGCTAACAGCGTTTTGCCAGTTCCCGGAGGCCCGACTAACAGCACGCCTTTCGGAATTCTCGCGCCAATTGCCGTAAATCTGTCAGGAGTTTTCAGAAATTCAACAACTTCGACTAATTCAGTTTTCGCCTCTTCCACTCCAGCCACATCAGCAAAAGTAATTTTCGCTGATTCGCCTTCTACATAGACCTTAGCCTTGCTTTTGCCGATCGACAGCGCACCCTGTGGCCCACCGCCCTGCCTGTTCATGAAAAATTGAAAAATCGCCACAAAAATCAGCGGCGGAACCACCCAGCTTAAAACACTGCCGATCCAGCCATTTTTAGAAGGGGGAGTTGCCGCAAATTCAACGCCTTTTTCTTGCAAAAGTTTAGGTAATTCCAGGTCAAAAATCGGCGTAGTTGACAGCACTTGACCGGGTTTGTCACCTTCGCCTTTGAGTTGGTAGCGAATTTCATTTTGACCTACCGAAGCTCTGACTACATCTTGTTCTTGAACCTGATGGACGAACAAGCTGTAAGGAACTTGCGGAATTTGGGGGCCGAACAAATTGGGCAAAAAGATATTCGCCAGCAAAAACAAACTTGAGAGCAATAACAAGACATTGCTAATTTGTCGAAAACGAGGTGGTTGGGGCTGGTCTTTAATGGCCATTGATAACTGTCATCCTTTGATTTAAACCAGTTTTATTCATCTATCTTCTCATCAAATACCCACACACTGTTAAGCGGATTTCCTCACTTTATCGGGTGGGTTAACCCGCTAGCACGGAGTTGCTATTATTAACAATGTTTTTTTTTAGGAACCGCGAAGACGCTAAGGACACGAAGGAAGGGAAGAGAGGAGCGTTATATAGCAACCCTAAATCATTCGCGTAATTATTGTAGGGGCAATCCCACGCCCGGTTGCCCCGATAGATAGGGGGTAGGCACTCTTAGGAATGAGAATTAAATAACTTCCACAATAACAATTAAAATTGTAAGTTATTTAATTCGCGATCCTTAGCACTACCCTACAAATTTACATGAATGATTTAGGATTGCTATAGTATGTAGGGTGCGCTGAAGAACACCGAATATTTATGCAGCTTCTGGGTTTAACTGAATCATTTCCCAAGTGGTATAAGTGCCGATCGCACCCCAAATCACGTAAGGCAAAAGTAACAAAGCCGCGGTTTGAGAAATCGGCAAAACAGCCAACGTCAATACAACTCCCAAAATCTCGCCAGCCCCTCCTAAAATCGTCCCTACTTTCAGACTTTTGGCTCTGAGAGTAGCAGGAATATAAGCAACTGTGACAATTTCTAAAAGCAAGTATAAAGCCATCAGCAGCCAAGTTTTGAGACTACCGGGTTCCTGTTCCCACACGACAGCAGCGCTGCCGGCCCCGCAAGCAAAAATCACCGTCCAAATTAACGGAATAGCAGGCTCAAAAAACATCCAATCTGGTCTTTGAAGTTTGACAGCCCAGTTAATATCGCGGAGTTTAAAAAACAGAGTTCCGAAGGCGACTGAGAAAGTCACGCCCCCGATAATCATCCAAGATTCAATCATGGTTTTCAACTTTCCAATTGCTCGATCGCTCATTAAGTCGATCGTGCCAACTCCAAGCCGAACTTAGATCCGCCTATAGTAATAACTTTTGTAAAGCCCGATGCAATTATCGCTAACCGCCCGACACATTCTTAGCAAACTCATCGCGTCCAGACTCCAAATTAGCTGGAACGCCGTTAGGGTAATTTTGCGCGATTAAAGCTTGCAATTTTTGCACTCGGTTTTCAGGGTTGGGGTGAGAACTCAAAAACTCCGGTGGCGCTTCGCCCTTCCTAGCGGAACCGAGGATTTGCATCACCTCAACAATACCTCTAGGATCGTAACCAGCTTCAGTCATAAACCGAAAACCGAGCTGATCGCTCTCAAGTTCATCAGACCTACCGTACCGCAAACTGACAACTTGATTGACAGCTTGAGCAATTAATGCTGCCTGCTGCCCGCCCCCGCGATCGTCGCTAGTAGCCACCCCAACCGCCGTTACCAAAGCCCTGCCCAACTGCTGTTTTGCCAAGTGTTCTGCACCGTGGCGGGCGACAACGTGACCGGCTTCGTGCCCGAGTATAGCGGCCAACTGAGCCTCGGAATTTAGCCGGCGCAGCAGCCCCGCAGTAATGAAAACTTGTCCGCCCGGTAAAGCAAAAGCATTGACAGTTTGGGCGTCTCGCAGCAGGTGGAATTCAAACGGATAACCCGCTTGTTTCGCCACCGAACCGTTGATAACTCGTCCTCCTACTCGATCGAGATACTGCTGAATACTTTGGCTGGGATAAAGCCCCCCGTGCTTGGCGGCCATTTGATCTCGCGCCTGCAATCCCAAAACTATCTCTTGGCGGGGAGAAAGCTGCACCCGCTGTCTCTCTCCAGTTACCGGATTTTGTACGTCGTTTGTAAAATAGGTGATTGCCCCAAAAAATGCCATTAATAGCCCGATCGCGGCTCGAAATAAAAATTTATTCACAAGCTTTTACCTAAAAAGTTTCGCGATTAGAATACTATGGTGACAGCTCTCTCGACATCTGTCTGAAGTATCAAGAAGGGAAAGTTGTTTGAGTTTTTTGAGATAATTTGCGAACAAGGCTTTTTTTAATGAACCGCGAAGGCGCGAAGGACACGAAGGAAGAGGAGAAGGTTATAGTTATTAAATTGGTTAAACTGAGATGTTGCACCATTGTCAGCAACAGGCTTTCCGGCCTGTTCCACAAAGAATAGATTTTCTTGTGGAACAGGCCGGAAAGCCTGTTCCGAAGGAAGACAAGAAGGTTATAGTTATTAAATTGGTTAAACTGAGATGTTGCACCATTGTCAGCAACAGGCTTTCCGGCCTGTTCCACAAAGAATAGATTTTCTTGTGGAACAGGCCGGAAAGCCTGTTCCGAAAAGGCTAATTGAGAATGGTGCAACATATGAGTTAAATCTTTTGAATCCACTACAAAATCAGTTGCCGAACTTCCTTCGCAATATGTTCCAAGCTACTCGCCGCCGCCTCGCTATTTGGTACACTGCCGTTACTGCCGTATTATTACTTGTATTCGCCACAGGTTTCTATTTCTACGTCCGCACTACTTTGATCGATCGCATTGATGACACCCTCAATCATGTTGTCGAAGTAATAGAGCGAACCCTCGTTATCGAACCGCTAAAATTTCCTAATACCACAGATAAAACTAAATTGCAAGTTAATATTCAAGCCAGTTTTCGAGATAGCACCGATGCAGTAGAAGACGACCATATTGATTTAGAATGGTTCAGTCCTACGGGCGAATTGCTGTGGTCTACCTTATCCGAACCGCTGAATATTCCCATTCATGCTAACCGCACCGGCGAAACAGTTTGGATAATTAATAATGAGTTGCAGTCCGCTCAAAACTATTCTCTCAGACAAGTAACCCAGCGAGTACAAATCGGCAGGCAAGTTCTGGGATATTTGCGAGTCAGCCATCCTTGGTTTGAAGTGACAAAACCCATCCGCCAATTAATTCTCGATTTGATTTTGGGCGCGAGTTTAACTCTAATTTGCGTGGCGGCGATTGGCTGGCTGCTGTCGGGATTGGCAATGGCACCGGTGCGAGAGTCTTACGGGCGTCTCAAACAGTTTACCGCTGATGCTTCTCACGAACTCAGAAATCCGATCGCCACTATTCAAACTAACGTCCAAGTAGCTTTGGCGGAACCGGATATCGAACCGCAGCAACATCAACAGCTACAAGTTATCGAACGCCTCACCCGCCGTTTGGGGCGCTTGGTTGACGATTTGCTGTTTTTAGCCAGACAAGACAGCGGTATCGTGCAACAGCAGTGGATTGAAGTTCCCCTCGATGCTTTGCTGATGGAGGTAATTGAAGAACAACAGGCGATCGCCACAACCCAAAACCTCTCTCTTTCTTTGGAAATTGTCGATCTGCCCAACGCTGAGGACAACTTTACACTGTTGGGCGACTGGGATCAACTAGCCCGACTCTTTACCAATATAGTCAGCAACGCCGTGCAGTACACACCCTCTGGCGGCGAAATAGAAGTAGAATTGCAACTTGCAGCCAAAAACAAAAGAAATTCGGCGATCTTAAATCCAGCACTGCAAATAAAAGTAACAGACACCGGCATCGGAATTTCCCCAGAAGCCCTGCCACATTTATTCGATCGATTCTACCGCGCAGATCCCGCCCGAACCCACCGCAGCGCCGCCGGTTCCGGCTTAGGATTAGCAATCGCCAAAGCAATTGTCGAAAATCACCGCGGCCAAATCCGCATAGACAGCCAAGTCGATCGAGGTACAGCCGTTACCGTCACCCTTCCCGCCCACAAATCAGAAGCATCTCGCCTGTAAAACTTCCCCTCTTCCCCTCTTCCCCTCTTCCTCTGCGCCCTCTGCGCCCTCTGCGGTTTAAAAAAAATCTACCCCTCAAACCCTTATTCTTCCTACCTCGCGCCCAAACCCAGCTATTAAAACTCATTTCCGCCATAGATTAACATAAACGTTGTTGGAAAACCTCGATCGAACTTGTGAGGAGTTATTTATGTTTCACCACAATCTACCGTTAAAAAAAATCAGCTTGCTAGCAGCCACCGGCGTCGGTTTACTCGTTAGTCTCGCAACAATTTCCCACGCCGGCGGCCCCCCGCCCCAACAAGGAAAACCCGTTTCCCAACCCGCAGAGACTCCCGCAGCCACTGAAGAACCCGTCAGCGAACCAACTCCGGCTGCGAGTCCGAGCCCCAGCGGGATGCCCTCTACACCAACAGACGCGCCTGCCCGCTTCCCCATGCCCAGTGCGCGAGTTACGCCTGCCGAAGGCATGATAGTAATTAAACTGGTGAATACCACCAATGCTGTCATCAATTATCAAATCGTAGGCGTCACCCAGCCGCGCACTCTGGGCGAACAATCGGAAATTTTGCTTCAAGCCCTCCAAGTGCCCATCACCATCACTTATCAGCGCCCAGACGGCGGATTGCTGCTGGTTCGCCCCCAAGCAACCGCGATGCCGGGAATGTTGCAAGTCAGTTTCGGCGCGACAACTGAGTTGGAGGCTGATACAAAATCGCTGCAAATTCAGGAAGATGGCAAGGTAATTTTGAATTAGTTTAACTGTTGACTGTTGACGGTTGACGGTTGACGGTTGACTGTTGACTGTTACCATTCGTGTCAACTTCAGACTAAGGAATGAGAATTAAATAACTTAGAATGCGTGATGGTTCTTGTGGGATGGGCGTCCCGCCCGTCCAGAAATGGCGGGCGGGACGCCCATCCCCTACTTCCCACAAACTTGTGTAAATTATTTAATTCGCCATCCTAAAATCCATAATAAATATCGTTTATAGTTGAGTTTCGAGCCACCCTAACCCATCTCAATAAGGGGGGACAAGACTATTCTTACCTCCCCTCTAACTCCCATTAATAAAGGGGAAAGAGCATTCAAAGTCACCCTTCTTAAGGGGGATTTAGGGGGATCGAAACTTCGATACAAACGAGATATACACAGGGTTTTAGTATTATGTTGACACCGATGGGCTGTTACTAATTCCCAAATTCCAATTCCAAATTCCCAGTCAACCGTCACTCGCCGAGTAACAAAGGAGGCAACTTAGTAAAAGGTAAATCCTCGTTGATTGCATCAATTTCTTCCTGTTCTCTTTCGTTGATTTGACCGATATAAGACTTGAGAATTTGGGCAAGACGGTTGTTATAAAATCGGTGCAAACTATAATTGGGCGTAGCTGGAAAGCCACGCCGTTTTTTGTGCCGCCCGCCGGCACCGGGATCGAAGCTTTGGATGCCCCGATCGATCGCCCATTCGATCGGCGTATAGTAACAAGCATCGAAGTGCAAGCAGTCGATTTCCTGCAAACTTCCCCAATAACGGCCGTACAGTCGATCGCCCTTATACAAACAAAAAGACATACCCATCGGCTGTCTCTCATCTTCCTTGTCGTAGGCGGCTACAAATAACACTCGATCGCGATAATTGTGGTGCAACTGTTCAAAAAATCGCTTAGTCAGATACTTGCTTCCCCACCAACCAAATTTGTCGCAAGTATTCTCATAAAAAGCATACATTTGAGCAAACATGGCTTGGGGAATTTCATCGCCCGTCAGCGTTTTTATCAACAAACCAGCTTGGTCAACTGCTTTGCGTTCGCGCTTGATATTGCGGCGCTGGTTGGCATTAAATGCGCCTAAATAATTGTCAAAATTTTGATAGCCTTGATTTTGCCAAATATAGCTGTGGTGCAGCCAACTGCTGAAACCGTGGCTTTCCATGCGCTGTCGCCATTCGGGATCGACATAAAGGAAATTGCAACCGGAGATATTGTGGCGATCGCAAAAATGGTCGATCGCGCTTACCATTACTCCAGTTAACTCGTCTTCATCTTCTCCCTCGGCAATCAAAAATCGATAGCCTTCAGCCGGAGTAAACGGCGTCATTCCCATCAATTTGGGATAATATTGAACACCCAAACGTTGGGCTAAATCCGCCCACTGATTGTCAAACACAAATTCGCCGTAACTGTGACTTTTGACATAAAGTGGCGCGCAAGCAATCAACTGTTTGTCTCGCCACACAGTCAAGTGATGCGGTAGCCAACCGGTTTTACCTGTCGCACTACCCGATACTTCGAGATTGTTAAGCCAATCCCATTCGAGAAATGGAGTTTTTAGCGGCATCGCCATGGCATCCCACGACGCTTGCGGGATTTCGCCTATTTTGCTAATCCAGGCTACAGAATATTGAGGTTTTGGCTGTTTCAGCATAGGGAGATTTGAGCGTAGAGCGATCGAACTTCATTTAAGTTAATACAATCTCCCCTGCTTGTGTAATTACTTGCCACAGGCAAGATGCCTGTGCCACACAAGTGTTGTAGGGTGGGCACGAGAGCCCGCCACAGGCAAGATGCCTGTGCCACACAAGTGTTGTGGGGAGTAGGGGTTGGGCTTCTAGCCCGCCCCGAATCTATAATGCAAAAATACCTCTTGTCCCACCTGTTTAACCGCCAAAAGTTCCAATTTTGGAGCTAAATCCGCCAAAAAACCCTTCCCCTCCACAGGTGTCGGTGCATCCGCGCCACCCAAAATTAACGGGCACACCGTCAGCCAAAGTTCGTCTACCAAGCCTGCAGCCAGCACAGACGCTACCAGTTTTCCCCCGCCCAGAATCGCCAAACGTTTGATACCGATAGTTTCTAGCTGTTGAAACGCATCAATCCAATCAATCTCTCCACCTGTGGTTTTTGCATAGATAATTCGATCGAACTGAGATGTTGCACCATTCTCAATAAGCCTTTTATGAACAGGCAAGATGCCTGTTCCACAAGAAAATTCATCTGTTGTGGAACGGGCATCTTGCCCGTTCTTGAGAGGAGACGGCAATGCCGTTTCCCTACAGTCTTGCCCCGTCAGCAGCCACCGAGGCACCGGTTGCTGGAAAAATCGCAAGTTTGGGTCAAATTGGGACGATCGCGAACACACGATTTGCACCGGTTGTGGGGGCTTCCCCTGCAATTCCCTCTGTTTGACCAATTCCGGCGAAATCACTCTCATCGTCGTCCCATAGGCCTGTAAAGTGCCATTGCCGAACAAAACGGCGTCGCTTGCTGCTACTTGCTGTTCGAGGTGGGCTTTGTCGTTGGCAGAACCGAATCTCGCGGGCGATCGTACTGCATCCGCAATTTTACCGTCGGCACTGATCGCGAGTATTACTGTTGCTAATGGTCGATCGATCTTATCTGTCATTAATTTATCCGTCCTGGACGCACCGGTGCTCAGAAACCGGGTTTTTGAGCAAATTCTTTCGTTGTCGCCCACAGATTAGGTAAAAAACCCGGTTTCTTTGGGAAAAATGCGTGAGTCCTGTTTATCAAATTTTCAACATCATAACGGCAAAAGAGGACACTAGGTTTCTAAAGGAACTGCTAAATATACTATAAAATCTGGCATAATATCTCTCTATGCAGATCGACAGTTGAGAAATTGACCGAGAGCACCATGAAATTGATAGAAGTCGGATCGGTCTTGAAAGCTCTTAACTTCGACAGCTATTTTGCGACCTTCTTTTTCTGCACCGATCAATTCTTCGGCGGTCATATCGATAAACATGGCTAGACCTTCTTCATCGACTTGCACCCGAAATTTTTCACGAATAACTATCGATCCATCTTTTTGTAAAGCAGCTTTGACAGTATCGTGAAAAATATCTTTAGCAGGCATTTAAAAACTCCATTGCTCTCATTCTCTATTTGAGAGCACCCCTACAAACACAAAAATTCGATTATCGCCCGCCGCTAACTCCCTCCAATCGCAGGAAATGCACCCGACCTGACTTATCGCCCGCTACAACTATCACTCCATCAGGCGCAAAAGCACAGCAATTAAACTCAGTTTCTCCCCTGAAACTAGCAATTTCTTTACCTGTGAGCAAATCCCAGACTTTCAGGGTTTCATCCTTGGAAGCCGAAATCGCTGTTTTACCGTCGGGTGCGATCGCCACTGCACTTACCGCGTCACTATGACCCGTGAGAGTTTTCAGTTGTGAGCCTGTCTCGGTGTCCCAGATTTTCAGGGTTCGATCATCGGAAGCCGAAATCGCTGTTTTACCGTCGGGCGCGATCGCCACTGCTAGTACCGCGCTACTATGACCCGTGAGAGTTTTGAGTTCAGAGCCTGTCTCGGTGTCCCAGATTTGCAGGGTATCATCGGAAGCCGAAATCGCTGTTTTACCATCGGGTGCGATCGCCACTGCTGTTACCCCGGAACTATGACCCGTGAGAGTTTTCAGTTGTGAGCCTGTCTCGGTGTCCCAGATTTTCAGGGTTTCATCCTTGGAAGCGGAAATCGCTGTTTTACCGTCTGGTGCGATCGCCACTGCTGTTACCCAGGAACTATGATCCGTGAGAGTTTTCAGTTTCCGGCCTGTCTCGGTGTCCCAGATTTTCAGGGTATAATCCCCGGAATCGGAAATCGCTGTTTTACCGTCGGGCGCGATCGCCACTGCACTTACCGCGTCACTATGACTCGTGATAGTTTTCAGTTGTGAGCCTGTCTCGGTGTCCCAGATTTTCAGGGTTTGATCCCATGAAGCCGAAATCGCTGTTTTACCGTCGGGTGCGATCGCCACTGCTAGTACCGCGCTACTATGATCCGTGAGAGTTTTCAGTTCAGAGCCACTCTCGGTGTCCCAGATTTTCAGGGTTTGATCATCGGAAGCCGAAATCGCTGTTTTACCGTCTGGTGCGATCGCCACTGCTGTTACCCCGGAACTATGACCCGTGAGAGTTTTGAGTTCAGAGCCACTCTCGGTGTCCCAGATTTTCAGGGTTTGATCGTCGGATGCCGAAATCGCTGTTTTACCGTCTGGTGCGATCGCCACTGCTGTTACCCCGGAACTATGACCCATGAGAGTTTTCTGTTCAGAGCCACTCTCGGTGTCCCAGATTTTCAGGGTTTGATCCCCGGAAGCGGAAATCGCTGTTTTACCGTCTGGTGCGATCGCCACTGCTGTTACCGCCAAACTATGACCCGTGAGAGTTTTCAGTTCGTAGCCTGTCTCGGTGTCCCAGATTTTCAGGGTTTGATCGTCGGATGCCGAAATCGCTGTTTTACCGTCTGGTGCGATCGCCACT
>NZ_JAUBUC010000038.1:26463-64908 GCF_036705285.1 Microcoleus sp. B4-C1
GTCCCAGATTTTCAGGGTTGTATCCCATGAAGCCGAAATCGCTGTTTTACCGTCTGGTGCGATCGCCACTGCTGTTATCGCGAAACTAGAACCCGTGATAGTTTTCAGTTGTGAGCCTGTCTCGGTGTCCCAGATTTTCAGGGTTGTATCCCATGAAGCCGAAATCGCTGTTTTACCGTCTGGTGCGATCGCCACTGCTGTTACCCTGGAACTATGACCCGTGAGAGTTTTCTGTTCAGAGCCACTCTCGGTGTCCCAGATTTTCAGGGTTTCATCCTTGGAAGCCGAAATCGCTGTTTTACCGTCTGGTGCGATCGCCACTGCTGTTACCCTGGAACTATGACCGGCAAGCGTCCGCAGCGCACCCTCATTTGCCCTTTCCAGATTAGGCTTCAAAGGCCACAGGCAGGAACTATTTCTCGACTGCTTAGCTTGTTTCACGACCCCCTGAATTTCAGGTGTTTCAAAATCCACCAACCGACTCCACAAATGCCCTGCAAGCTGCGTTTTATCCTTCTCCAAAACGTGCGCCGACTTGCGAATTGCCCCTTGAATCAATCTCAGAGTTTCACCTTGCCCATCCGACAGCAACACATCAGAAATTTTCGCCAAATCGTAATCATCAATTAGCGCTTGTACCCCCAACAATTCCAGTTTCATCTCAATAAAACCGAAATCCGTCAACCAAGCACAATAACGATTAAAATCCTTCAACCCCTGAACGAAATCCCTGGGTTGATATTTCAATAAATATTCCCGATCGCCTTGACTCTGCTGCGCCAACCACACACCTAACTTGCTCATATCGGCGATCCTTCCAACCTGTTATTAATACCTTGGCGGTTAAGTTCTTCCACATTCACCCCAGCAGATTGCACAGTTTCATCTTTTTCGAGAAACTCGCGAAAGGTGTTGTGATAAATATTGTAGCGAATTTCCCCGTTTACCTGTTCCTGTCGCAAAAAAGAATCCCATTTCTTTAGTACCTGCTGTACTTTAAAATCCGTCTCGCGCACCGATTTGGCAATCCAGCGGCGAGCAACAGGCTCGTGAGCTTTCGACAGCACGTAGATAATATTAACTTTCAATTCCAGCAGAGGATCGTCTTCGTGACCAATCATCTGTACCCAGTGTTTTTGATAATATTCCTCCAAACCCGCTGGCAAATCATTTAAATTCACATCATTGTACGTGCCGCCTTCAATCTCATCAAGTACGTGGCGGAGGTAGATAAATTTCTTTTCGCTTTTTTGGGCTACCGCCGTCACAAACTCTTCCCGCTGCAAATTTCGACCTTTAATCCAATCCTGAATTAACTCGCTTCTCTCCGTGCGTTTTCTCAGATAAGCCTCGACATCTTCGAGACTTTTTCCATCGTATTTCATCAAATCAAAAACTGTCCGGTTAGCTGCCGGCATTGGCAGAAATTCTGGTCGCTTCGAGACAATAAAATAAACGTTATCGGGCAAATCATTAGGCAAATAAAGGACATTGCTGCCGCTACTTTGCTCCTTCAAATCAACTTCATCCAGCGCATCCACCACAAAAATCAACTTTTTGCCGCCCAATTTAGCGCTAACTTCCCCCAGCAACCTGCCTAGAAAGTTGCCGTTTTCCAGGGCATTTTCCGGCAGTCGCGGGTACTTCTCTTTAAGATTAAAACCTTCAATTAACTGAATGCAAGCATTTTCCAAAAAAGTTTTAGCGCTGACAATCCCGTCCGGTTGCGAGTTGAAATGAGTAACGCAGCGTCGCTTCAGCAGCACCACACAGGCTGCCATAATCGCGCTTTTCCCAACACCCGGTTCCGCCTGCAAAACAAAATAGCCTTTCCGATTTTTATTCAGAAACTCGTTAATTGCTTCAAACACAAATTTCCGACCGGTAAAGTCTTTAATTCTGTCCTGAATAATCGTCTCGGATTTGAGGGAAATCGGCAAACTCGGCGCGGCAGGATCGATATATCTTTGCAGCAACGCCCGAATCTGCGCCAAATCAGATCGGATGTCAATTTCTATTGATGCCAATTTCGCCATCACTTGACAAATCTGCTGCCGAGTTGCCACCGCCTCCAACTTGTCCAGAATCTCGCCATTTTGCAGCCCCAAATCCTTGAGCTGGGCCAAAGCAATTTGGTGCAGATTCAACAGCATCGCCGCAAACTTTTCTCCTCCCTTGGCTGCATCTTGTGTCAGCACTTTGCGGTACGCCTTCGGAAAAGTTGCATACAGTCTTTGCGCTACAAAGTCCACGATTTCTGCATCAAAGGATTTCCCCTCACTGGCCCCGAATTCCCCGATGAATCTTGCCCAATCTTCCGGTGTCAATCCGGTAACTCGATCGAACTCCGCAGCATCCGCCGAAAAAATCCGAGTCAGTTGGTCTTCCGAAATATTTAAAGTCCTTGACAAATCAACCCCTTCTGTGTTAATATTCAGCCAATATTCAGGAGTTTTTTCGGCTAATCGATCTAAATCCCTGGCAGACGAATTTTTACTCAGGGCGATCGCAATTAATTCATCTGACGAAGCAACATCTTTCAAAATATAGGCGATCGCCTCACCCGCCGCCTCAATCAAATCGTGATTGTCAAGAATATTCGGATTTTTTCCCAACTTTTCGGCGATCAGATTTCCCAAGTCGTTAGCCGCCATATTCCCCGCTATACCGCCCGCGATCGTTGCTAATATCGAAATGCCCCCAACGGCTGGATTGGCCATCACACCCAATGCTGCTGTCACTCCCGGATTGGCGATCGCGCTGGCAATCATTGGCGCAACACCCATCACCGCACTCCATCCAAGAACCCTAACTTTAGTATTAGCTAAATCAACTAACGACATACTGTAAATATTCCCCGCGCTTTGCAATACTTTAGCGCGACAATATAATTAAAAACAAGGTTAATTAATCTCACATCTTTCACCATTCTTAGGAATAGGCTTTCCGGCCTGTTCCACAATGATTCTTAAGAACAGGCAAGATGCCTGTTCCACAAAAACTAAATTTTCTTGTGGGGTGGGCGTCTCGCCCGCCCCAAAATACAATCAGCCCGCCCCAAAATACAATCAGCCCGCCCCAAAATACAATCAGCCCGCCCCAAAATACAATCAGCCCGCCTCAAAATACAATCAGCCCGCCTCAAAATACAATTGTATATTCAGTCGTCTTTAGACGACTTTAGCTATGAGACAGGGGTTTAAAACCCCTGGCGGCCCCCGCAACAACCTAACGGGCCCGACAACCTCCTCACACCCCCGTAACAAACTCGCCACCCCACAACAATTTGTAAAGTTTTTTATAGATCCGATCGCACAGCTTGTATTTAACGGATAATGTCTGTTTATTTATTTTTGTCCCCCAGCGATCGCCCTAGCAAAGTATTTACTTTTCTTTACAAAAAGCAGATCAAAAAACGGCGCGACAGGTAAAAATTTCCTTGCAGACTTCAAATGCGTCGCGCGATCGACTAGAGTAAAAAAAATGGCTTTATCCGTTTATTCATCGCAAAGGAAACAAAGCTCATGGTTCAACGCGGTTCTACAGTTCGGATTCTCCGCAAAGAATCCTTCTGGTATCAAGAAGTGGGCACCGTTGCTACGGTAGACCAAAGCGGCATTAAATACCCAGTTATCGTTCGCTTTAACAGCGTAAATTATGCAGGCGTCAACACCAACAACTTCGCCCAAAGCGAATTAGTGGAAGTGGCAGCACCCAAAGCAAAAGCGAAAACAGGGACTCCAGTAGCTTCCGGCGGCAAACAAACCACGCTGGACGAGAAAACGCGCAAAACCGGCAGCGGTGGCGCCCCCCAGCAGCCGAAAACTTCGACGGACAGCAAACCGGGCGCCGAAGTAACCGGCAGCGTCGAAGGTTCGCCAAATCAAGGAACAGAACAACGCTAATTGTGCCAGAACTGCCAGAAGTTGAAACTATTTGCCGGGGTTTGAATCAAGCAACTCTCGATCGAGAAATGTTGGGCGCAGAGGTGCTGTTAAACAGCACGATCGCCCGCTCAATCTCTGCGACCGATTTTTTGACAAAAGTCAAAGGAAAGTCGATCGCCCGCTGGTACAGACGCGGCAAATATCTACTGGCAGAACTATCTCAATGTAGGGGCGGTGCCCCCGTGCCCGCCCTCCCCGCGCCCGCCTTCTTCCCTCCTTCAAAAGCCGGCTGGTTGGGCGTTCACCTGCGGATGACGGGACAACTGCTGTGGGTGAACCGATCCGAACCCCTGCAAAAACACGCGCGAGTACGGCTATTTTTTGAAGGAAACCAAGAATTGCGGTTTGTAGACCAGCGCACCTTCGGGCAAATGTGGTACGTGCCTGCAGAAACCGAGGTTTCGAGCACAGTCATCGGTCTGAAACTCTTAGGCCCCGAACCATTTTCCGACGAGTTTACAACAGAATATTTGACCCGCAAGCTACACCGGCGGGCGCGACCTATTAAAACAGCTTTGCTAGACCAGGCACTGATAGCTGGTTTGGGCAATATTTACGCAGACGAAACTTTGTTTTTGTCGGGAGTGATGCCCACAACTCTGTGTGCAGATTTGACCGCAGAGCAAATTGGGCGCATCCATACAGCTATTATTCAAGTTTTACAGAAGGCGATCGCATCCGGCGGCACCACTTTTAGCAATTTTCTCAACGTCCAAGGTGTCAACGGCAACTACGGCGGCGTCGCTTGGGTGTACAATCGCGCTGGTCAACCCTGTCGCACTTGCTCCACAAGCATCGAACGTATAAAATTAGCAGGGCGATCGACTCATTTTTGCCCCATTTGTCAGACATAGGAAGCAGTCAATGGATTTTAGGCTTTAGATTTTAGATTTTAGATTTACCCCACGAATTGCACCCCTTTATTCCTTAGTCCGCTTGGAGTGGACTTCGTTTGTTTAGTAGCGATTTCAATCGCCGAGTGACTTTCAAGCCAAATCTAGATTAAAATTTGTATAGTTTTTTAAACTAAACAAAGCAAGTTATGGCAATCAAGAAAGGCAGTATAGTTCGCGCTGTACGCGAAAAATTGGAAAACAGTCTAGAAGCCAAAGCCAGCGACCAGCGCTTTTCCTCGTATATATTTGAAACCAAGGGCGAAGTGATGGATGTTCGCGGCGACTATGCCTTCGTCAAATTTGGCAAAGTTCCCACCCCCAATATTTGGCTGCGGGTAGACCAACTCGAAGATTTTCAGTAACTCACCAAAACTAAACATCACTGTTCTTAATGTAGCGAAGGGTGCACACCGCGCACCTTTCCCCAATTAAGTTGATTGCTAAAATCTAAAATCTAAAATCTAAAATCTAAAACCTAAAACCCAATGAATTCTCCATCAAACCGCGTATCAATTATTGGTGCAGGCAAAGTCGGCAGTACCTTAGCCCAGCGAATTGCTGAGAAAAATCTGGCAGATGTAGTATTGCTAGATATTGTGGAGGGTTGGCCGCAGGGCGTTGCTTTGGATTTGATGGAAGCCAGGGGAGTGGAACGCCACGATCGCCAAATTGTCGGTACAAATGATTATACAGATACGGCAAACTCAAATATCATAGTAATTGCCGCCGGAGTGCCGCGCAAACCCGGTATCAATCGGGAAGATTTAATTAAAATCAATGCTCGAATTGTCACCGAAGCTACAAAACAGGCGATCAAGCATTCTCCCGAAGCAATCTTAATCACAGTCACAAATCCCCTAGATATCATGACTTATTTAGCTTGGGAAGCTGCGGATTTGCCAAAACACCGAGTCATGGGGATGGGGGGAGTTCTCGACTCCGCCCGCTTTCAAACTTTTATTGCTATGGAATTGGGCGTTTCAAATGCTGAAGTCAATGCAACTGTTATCGGTTCTCATGGCGATTTGATGGTTCCTTTGCCCCGCTATTCTACTGTCAACGGTATTCCCATTAATCAACTTATGGATGCTGGGGCGATCGATCGACTCGTACAGCGGACTCGCCACGGTGGCGCAGAAATTGTAGAATTGATGAAGACTGGTAGTGCTTATTTTGCACCCGCATCTTCTGTCTGTTTGATGGTAGAATCTATTTTATTTAATCAGTCGCGACTCTTGCCTTGCTGCGTTTATTTGCACGGCGAATACGGCGTGCAAGATATCTTTTTAGGAGTGCCCTGCCGCTTGGGATCTCAGGGAGTCGAACAAGTAGTGGAACTTGAACTCAGCGATACCGAAAGATCGGCCTTTATCGAGTCGGGCAAATTGGTTGCCCAAAATATTGAGGAAGCCAGGGCTATACTGAAAACGGCTTCTTAAGCTTGTAGGAGTTGGTTGATCATAGCAGCCGATCGCTCGTCGCTTCAATATAGCCATCCTCGCATCATTTGTGAATTTCTTACTCCCTCCCCTTGATAAGGGGAGGGTTGGGGTGGGGTCAAAAATTTACGACTCCTGCAAGGATTGCTATATAGTAATTTATACTGAGTATGATAGTGCGATCGCTCTGTCGAAAGTAGGCTTCTCTGATTTAAACCGCCCTTTGATAAATATCATTGATCATGTTTGTTAGGCTGTATTTCAAACGCCGAAAAATGGGTAGCAAGGAACCGATCGATAAACATAAAATTTACTCTCAAAAACTTGCTGAAAATGCAAAAAAGGGCAAAAGTAGTTGAACTTGGTCTGCGCGACAATACCATCAGAGTTTCTCTAGAAATTCAAGCCAAAAACTGCCATCCTTTCTTTACTACTAAACCAACAGCAGAAGCAGTCGGTTTTGGATTATCTCTCACTCGCGATCTGATTGTCCAACAACACCATGGCACTTTAAAGGTAGAAAGCGAAATGCGACTTTCTACGGATTTTATTATTAATTTGCCCAAACTTTAATATTCGCGATCGCCATTTCTATTGCTCCAGCTTGAAATACCTTTACTTTCTCCCAAAATGTGATACCCTAAATATTTGTATTATCTAAAATTTTTACACTTGTCTAAAATCGCAAAAATCGGGAGGCAAAAAGTCTCCGCGCGTGCGGGCGCGTTGCGGTAGGAAATGGGCCTTGAGTTAAGCAAATTTAACCATAGTCTGCAACTACCTCAACTGTTTTACCGAAAACTAACCTCTGATTCGGTGAATTTAAATCAGTTTTAAAAATCCCATCTCTCGGATAAAATAACGAGAAGGCAAGGAAAAATATCTAAAACGTTGGCAGATCCTAAAGATTGTAAAAAATCTAATTTAGGAGAGATAAATCGAGCATTACTTAAAACTCTAGAAAAGGCGATCGCCTAAATTCAAACAAATTTTAAAATAGGCGAGCCCAACAGAATATTCCATCGCCAAAACAAGGAAACCATTAATCGGGTTTGGGGTAATAATAAAAAGGTGACAATTGAAACCGAAGGCGAGCAAAAAAAATGTCAAAATTAGTCAGAGACGCTCCTCCCGATCGCGAAATGGAACCGGGTTTCTTGTTTCCACTTTCGGAGATTCCCTGACTTGATTACGTTAATAAACCGGGTTTATGTGTAAGTTTTGTTAGCATTATTCTCAATAATTGATCCTTAATGAAGTAGCAAATTATGCCACTTCTTCAGTAAATATACGGGAGCTAAGATGGTCGATAGACCTCCAAATCTCGAAAAAATACGGAAATGCAGTGTGAGTAGCTGCTAAGTGCTAGCAGAAGTAGGAGAATAGGTTCTTTGCCTTTTTGACTTACCAGACTCAACTTGCAGAGCGCTATTGAGATGCCATCAACCTCGATACCAAACCGCAAAATAACTAAAGAAAAAGCATTATGTTTCATGAATACCTGTATTACGAAGTTTGCAACCTGCGCGAGAAACTAGCTCACCTAGAAAGAGAAACGCAGTCTCAAACCTGGTTCAAAAAGCTGCAAGCGCTGATGGGAGTGATTGGCAAAATTCGTGAATCCCTAGACTTAGAAACAATATTCAAAATCACAGCCACCGAAGTTCGGCAACTCTTAAATGCCGATCGAGTCGCCGTCTACCGATTCTTTCCCGAATCCGAATGGAATGAGGGCGAAGTAGTGTCCGAAGACGTACTGCCCCAATACAGCCCATCTTTGGGAGCAAGAGTCCGCGACTACTGTTTCGGCGAACAATTTGCCGCCAAGTATGCCAAAGGTTACGTTCAAGCTGTCACGGACATCTACAAAGCCCGGTTGAGCCCTTGTCACCTCAAAATCCTCAAGCGGTTTCAAATCCGAGCCAACTTAGTCGTACCCCTGCTGCAAGGGCAACACCTGTGGGGATTGCTGTGCATTCACTCCTGCGGTCAACCCCGCCAGTGGCAAGAAGACGAAATCGAATTTGCCAGACAAGTAGGCGACCATTTAGCAGTTGCCATCCACCAAGCCGAACTGCACTTGCAAACCCAGAGGCAAATAGCACAAATCGAATCCGCGCAGCAGAAACTCCGCGACAGCGAGCAAAAATATCACCAAATTCTCGATTCGATCGCCGATATGGTATTAGTCAAAGGCCCCAAATCCAAAATTGTTTGGGCAAATCAAGCATTCCGCGACTATTACGGCATGACTCAAGAGGAACTTCAAGACATCCTAGACGCACCTTTCGCCGATCCCGACAATACCCTCCAGTACGTCAGAGATGACGCCTTCGTATTTGAAACCGGACAGACTCTGCAAATTTCCGAAGAACCAGTGACGCGCTACGACTCAGAAGTGCGGCTGTTCAGCACCGTCAAAACACCGATCCGCAACGCAGACGGCCAAATCGTCATGACTGTCGGCGTCTCCCGCGACATGACGGAACGCAAACAAGCAGAAGAAGCCGTCAAAGCCAGCGAAAGCAAATACCGCAGCCTGGTAGAAACCTCCCAAGACATGATTTGGTCGGTAGATGCTTCAGGACGCTACACCTTCGTCAACCCAGCAGTTAAGTACATCTACGGTTACGAACCAGAAGAAATGATCGGTAGGCCCTTTTCCGACTTTGTGACACCAGAACAATGCCAGAAAGATTTAGAAGTTTTCGCCCGCCTGTTTGCCGGAGAATCAATTTTCCAGTACGAAACCACCCAAATCGCCAAAGACGGCAGCATGAAACATTTGATGTTTAACGCGATCGCCCTGTACGACGAAACCGGAAACTTCCTCGGCACCACAGGTACAGCCGCCGACATTACCGATCGCAAGCGAGCAGAAGCAGCCTTACAACACGCCAACGCAGAACTAGAGCGCAGAGTAGAAGCGCGCACAGCCGAACTGCGACAGACTTTTGCCGCACTCAGTGCCAGCGAAACCAAGTTTCGGACGATCGCAGCCACCATGCCCGGAGCTCTGTTCCAGTTTTGCAACCGTGACGGAATTTGGCGCATTGACTACATGAGCGATCGCATCTTCGATATCAGTGGCGTTACAGCAGCAGAAATGATGCAAGACATCAATACATTCATTTCCCGCGTCCATCCCGAAGACTTGGAAGGCTACATCGCTTCGGTGAACCAGGCCATAGAAAACCTCTCCCTGTGGCACTACGAAGGGCAGTTAGTCAAGCCCGACGGCGAGATTCGCTGGTGGCAGGGCGACTCCATGCCCACCCGCAGCGAGAAGGGCGAAATCGTATTTTGCGGCGTATTGTTCGACATTACCGATCGCAAAGTTGCCGAAACCGCCATCCGCAATAGCCAGCGGCAGCTACAAGAAGCCCAGAGACTAGCCCACGTCGGCAATTGGGAACTCGACGCAGCCACCGAAACCCTCACTTGGTCGGAAGAACTTTTCCGCATCTTCGGACTCGAACCAGCCCCCATCGCGCCCAACCTAGCCGAACAGGTCGCTCAGATTCATCCAGAAGATTTGGAATTGTGGCAAACTCAAGTGCAGCGGGGACTCGAAGCGGGCATCCCCTTTGATTTTGACTTTCGCCTTTACCGTCCCGACAGCATCTTGCGACACGTGAACGCCGTGGGTCAAGCCGAAACCGATGTCAACGGCAAGGTGGTAAAAATGTTCGGTACGGTGATCGATATTACCGATCGCAAAGCCGCCGAAGCAGCCCTGCGGCAAGCAGCAGTCGAGTTAGAAGACAGAGTGAGCGATCGCACGGCCGAACTTTCCCAAGCAGTCACCCAATTAGAACAAGAAATTGGCGATCGAAAACTTGCAGAAGCAGCGCTGCAAGTTTCCGAGCAAAACCTGCGAACCATATTTAACAATGTCTACGATGCTATCTTCATTCACGATTTAGAAGGAAACATTCTCGATGTCAATAATCGAATGTTAGAAATGTACGGAGTGAGCCCCGAACAAGCAAAAAAATTATCAATTAAAAACGACTATTCAAGCGCCGACAATCCCATTGAACAAATGGAAGAACTTTGGGAAAGAGTATTAGCAGGCGAAACACCCCGCGTGGAATGGAAAGCGAGGCGTCCCAACGACGGTTCAACCTTTGATGCAGAAGTTGCCCTGTCGAGAATTAATCTCAACGGCAATCTCACCGTCATTGCCAACGTCCGAGATATTAGCGATCGCAAACAGGCAGAAGCAGAACTGCAACACGCTCAAAATTTTATGGAGTCAGTGCTCAAAACCATACCCGTAGGAGTGGTTGCCAAGGATGCCCAAGAACTGCGGTTTGTTCTGTGGAACCCAGTAGCTGAACAGTTACTCGGTTTCAGTGCAGCAGAAGTAATCGGCAAAAATGATTACGACTTTTTCCCAACAGAACAAGCTGATTTTTTCACCGCCAAAGACCGGGAAGTGATCGATAGCGGGCAAATTTTAGAAATCGCCGAAGAAGAAATTGAAACTAGCCAAGGAGAAACGCGGATATTTCATAGCAAGAAAACAGCAATACTCGATGCTGATGGCAAACCGCAATATCTATTAGCTGTCACCGAAGACATTACCGATCGCAAGCGGGGAGAAATTGCCTTAAGGCAATCGTCAGCCAGACTCAGACAGCAAGCCGAGCGAGAAAAACTGCTCAACAACCTCACTACTCAAATCCGCAATTCCCTCGATTTCGACAGCATTATTGCTGTCGCCGTCCAAGAAATTCGGGCTTTCATGCAGATCGATCGTTGCAACTTTAGCTGGTATCGTTGCGACGGAGACGAACCATACTGGGAAATTATTCAAGAATCTCGCACAAGAGAACTTCCAGATTTAATAGGTTGCTATAAAGCTTCTGATTTCGGAACTATAGGAGAACAGATGTTGCGTCTAGAAACGCTGCAAATCGATGATGTCGGAGCGATCGCAGACCCTATTTGGAGAAGCTCTCTTAACTCTCTGGGCTACCAATCTGTCTTGGCAATTCCCATGCAGGCACTTTCGGGAGTAGTGAGCGTTGTTACCTGCGCCCACTCCGCTGCAGTGCGACCCTGGAGTGACGACGAAGTAGAATTATTGCAAGCGGTTACAGTTCAATTGGCGATCGCCCTCAACCAAGCCGATCTTTACGCCCAAACTCGGAATAAAGCTCTCGAATTAGAAAAAACATTGAAGAAATTAACCAGCACTCAATCGCAGTTAATTCAAAATGAAAAAATGTCGAGTCTCGGTCAACTTGTGGCAGGAGTCGCCCACGAAATCAACAACCCAGTTAACTTTATTTACGGCAATCTCAGTCACGCCAACGACTATACCCAAGACTTGCTACACCTGATCGAACTTTACCAAAACCACTATCCCGATCCAGTCCCGGAAATTCAAGAAGAAGTAGACAATATTGAACTCGACTTTCTGATGAAAGACTTGCCAAAGTTGCTTTCTTCAATGAAAGTCGGTGCAGACAGAATTCAACAAATTGTTGCTTCTCTCCGCACATTTTCCCGCATGGACGAAGCGGAAATGAAAGCAGTCGACATCCACGAGGGCATAGATAGCACCCTGATGATTTTGCAGCACCGGCTCAAAGCTAAACACAACCATCCAGAAATTGAGGTAATTAAAGAATACGCTCAACTGCCCTTGGTAGAATGTTATGCCGGACAATTAAATCAAGTATTTATGAACATCTTGAGCAATGCTTTGGATGCTTTAGAAGAACGGGATATGCGCCGTTCTGCTGAGGAAAAGCGGCAAAAGCCCAGCAACATCCGCATCCGCACTGAACTATCGCCAGCCGGCAAAGTAATCATTCGGATTGCTGACAACGGGCCGGGAATACCGGAGACTGTCGGCACTCGGCTTTTTGACCCGTTTTTTACCACTAAACCTGTGGGTAAAGGCACCGGGATGGGCTTGTCAATTAGCTATCAAATTGTTACAGACAGACACAACGGGTCGCTGAAATGCACTTCTTCGCCGGGCCAGGGTACAGAATTGGCGATCGAGATTCCCCTCAAAGCTAATTGTTAATGGGGAATTGGTAAGTTGTAATTGGCAATTGCGAAAGCGTTACTGTGCGTCATTCGATTTTAGATTTTAGATTTTAGATTTTGGATTGACTTGCGCGAGATAAATGCTCTTGCTTGAGGATTTTCGATTTCCGATGTTGGATTGATTCCACGGATAAACCACGTGGCGGGTACCACCTTTGAAATTCGTGGTCAGTTTGGTAATTTTCAACCATATCAAATCCGGTAGCATCGTCCTGATATAGCAACCGCCAAGACAGTTAGGACGTTGTTAATGGCTGAAACGATTGATTATATTGCTTCTTCCTGCTTCCTTCTGCGATAAAATCCAGTCATATCAAATCCGGTAGCATCGGAATTACTCCTCTCTGTATTCTCTCCCTCTGCGTTCTCTGCGCCCTCTGCAGTTAAATCATTCCGATGCTACCGGAAACGATATCAATACTCAACAATCACGGACGGTACAACAGGAATTGAACTCACTCATCTGCGTGAATCTGTGTTTATCTGCCCTCATCTGCGGTTTAAAAAAGAGAATGTATTAACCGCCGATGACAAGAGATTAACGCGGATTCACGCAGATGAAAAATTCCCATGCTAACAAATTTGATATCATCACCAAAAATCTAATTTTGATGCACCATTTATTCCCTGGTGCATCAGTTTTGAGATTGTGAGTTTGTAGCAAAAATGTCTTCACAGGGTGAGGCACTATTTACCAATCTGTACCTCAGTCAGTCCATAATTGCTATATTACCCAGATTTATTAAGATTTCTGTCACGGCAGAACTTTCCAAAGGTTTAGAAAACCAATATCCCTGAGCTAATTCGCAGTCTAGTTCTCGAAGCTGTGCTAACTGTTCGGCTGTCTCTACACCTTCGGCGATCGCATTTAATCCCAAATTGTGAGCCAAAGTTACGATCGCCCGCACAATCTGCAAAGGCTGACCCCCGTCGTCACCGTTTTCGACAGCCCCCAAGCGGCTCACAAAAGATCGATCGATCTTCAGTGTATCCAGCGGAAAACGGTGCAAGTAACTCAAAGACGAATAGCCAGTACCGAAATCGTCGATCGACAATCGAATATTCCTACCTTTTAATTCGGCTAGCACAATATTGGCTTTTTTCACATTTTCTACGATCGCACTTTCAGTAATCTCCAATTTTAAACAGCTCGGATCGCAGCCAGTTTCTGCTAAAATTTCATCGATTTCCTCGATTAAATTCGGCATACCTAACTGTTTAGGAGAGAGATTGACGCTCATTGTTAATTGCGAAGGATCAATAATGGGTAATTTAAAATTCGCAATTGGTAGCTGGGAAGTTGTACTGAACGTAGCCGAAGAGTTGGTAATTGGGAATTGGGAATTGGTAATAGAGGAGTGGAAATCGGTAATCGGGAATTGGTAACTGGGAATTGGTAATTTTTTACCGATTCTTTCTTCCCTGTGACCAATACTGGGGCTACGCTCAGTAAAAGTTCCGTGTTCCTCATGCCCTGTATCTGTTACATCAGTTAAATCCCCTACATTGCCCGTTGCCCTCTCCTCTGTTGTTACCCTGAGCGAAGTCGAAGCGCCTTCTTCATTCTGGTTACGCTGAGCGACTTGCCCTGAGTGCAGCCGAAGCGAGTCAAAGGGCCTTGTTCCGACTTCCATTGGACTTCTTCCCTGTTGCTCGGTTAACATTTCTTGCCAAATCCGCAATTGCTGACAAGCTTCCCGCAACACCCAGGCTCCCAGAGGCACGATCAAACCTGTTTCTTCAGCTACAGGGATAAAAGTAGACGGCGGAACTAGACCCCGAACCGGGTGGTGCCAGCGCACCAAGGCCTCAAAACCTTCGAGCGCACCGCTGGCGATCGAAACAATCGGTTGGTAGTGCACAATAAAGTGCGAACATTGATTCTTGCTCTCTCCTAATTCCTCCTTGCCCAAAATAGCCAACCGCAGGTCAGTTTCTAACTGCAACAGCGACATAGTTTGGTCGTGCATCGCCAAATTAAACACTTCGTGGCGGGCCTTACCCAAAGCTTTAGCGCGGTACATAGCGATGTCAGCATCGCGTAGGAATTCTTCCGGGTGAGTGTACGAATTTAATTCGCCACTGGGGGTGGCTTCGCCTCGACTGAAAACAATGCCAATGCTAGCGGTGGTAAATACTTCGTGCCCTTCGAGATGAAACGGCTTCGTCAGTTCTTTTTGTATCTTTTTAGCTGCGAGGGTGGCGTCGCTGAGGCTCTGAATGTGGTCTAGCAGGATCGTGAATTCGTCTCCCCCCAGTCTGGCGACGGTATCCGAAACCCGGACGCAGGTTTGCAGTCGCTGGGCGAGGGCGATTAGCAGTTTGTCTCCTAAAACGTGTCCTAAAGAATCATTAACGACTTTGAAGCGGTCTAAATCTAGGAAAAGTAAACCAAATTTGTAATCGGGGGACTGATTGGATCTGCGGATGGCTTGTCCTAGCCTGTCGATGAACAAAACCCGGTTGGGCAAACCCGTCAGCGCATCGTGAAAAGCGCCGTGCAGCAGTTCCCGTTCTACTCGCTTGCGCTCGGTGACATCTCGGATAATAATCTGGCCGGCCGTCGAGCCTTGATAAATAGCGGGGATACCGGCCATTTCAACGTCTATTATTTGTCCGTCGAGCCGCATTAGTTTTTGTTCGGCAAGGTCGAGTGGCTGATTTTCTGTCTCGACTAGCCGAATGCGCTCTGTGGCTATTTCCACATAGTTTGGATGGACGAAATGCAATATGGGAAAGCCAATCAGCGCTTCGGGAGAACTCGCACCGAGGAGTTTCGCGCCGGCAGCATTGATGTAGGCGATTTTCCCTTGACTGTGAACGGCGATCGCTTCGGGAGATAGTTCTACTAAACGGCGATAGCGTTCTTCACTTTCTTTGAGAGATACTATCAACTCGCATCGCTCTTTTTCAGCTTGCTGGCGTTCGATTTCCATTTGGTGAACCGCCAGAATTTTCCCAATACTTTGAGCCATCAATTCTATAATTTCTATTTCCTCGTACTTGAACTTTCTTTTCTTTATTTCTGGCGAACTAAAACTTAACGTACCATAAGTTTTATTGTTGACAAATATCGGCGTTCCGATGTAAGATTCTGATTTGCAGCTTAGATAAGCAGGATGTTCGCGCATCTCAATATTTGCTCCTATATGAGAATACGCAACTGTTTTGTTGAGCTTAATTACTGCGGCGCAGTAAGTATCGCTGAGGTTCAATTCTAAGCCTCGCACGAAGTATCCTAAATCTGTTTTCGCTGCCTGGACAATAAAAGTTTCGCGGTCAACTTCAGCCATGATGCCCATAGAAAGTCCAAACATCAAACAGCCGGCTGTTAGATAATCGTCAACCAGTTCTTCAAAGTTTTGATAATGATAAGTTGTAATCCGGTGCAAGTGTTTGAGATTAGCGCTAAAAGCTGCTAAAGCTTGAGATTTTAAAAATAATTCTTCTTCCGAACGCTGGCGGTCGGTAATGTCTGTTTGTACTCCAATAAAGTGGGTTAAGTGTCGCCGCGAGTTGTAAACCGGAGCGATCGACAATTCGTGCCAAAAAGGCGTGCCGTCTTTCCGAAAGTTGCGTAATATAACTTGAGCTTCTCTGCCTTCTTCAATCGCAATTCGCAATTCTTTGGCAGCGGGGCTGTCAGTGTCTGTGCCTTGCAAAAATCGGCAATTTTTGCCCATTAACTCGTCTCTGCGATAACCCGTAATCCGCTCAAAACTGGGATTGACATAAATAATCGGATTATCTGCAACGGTTGCGTCGGTGATTGCAATGCCGTTGCTGCAACTTTCGATCGCCCGTTCCATCATTTGTAAGCGCTCTTGCGATATAATCCGCTCGATCGCCGCAGCTAACACGTTGGCGATCGCTTCTACAAAATAAACGTCATCTTGACTGAAAACCCGCCCTTGGCTGGTATGAACCCCCAAAATGCCCCAGGCCTGCGAGGATGAACTGTCCGCTGGTTCTACTTGTCCCCAGTTCCTCCCCAGTCCCCGATTGCCGGGAATGATCACAGTAACGCCGCTGACAGCCCGGTGGTTATGCAGTAGCGGCAACTCGCTAAAGCGCGTTTCCACCCGCAAATCTTCGACGATCGTCGGTTCGCCCACTAGCAATGTGTAACCTGCTTGGGATCGAGCAGAGGCGGCAACAGTAGCGCTGCCGACGAGGCCCGGCTGCCAGCCAACCCCCGCTCGCAGCATAAAAGCATGACCAGAGGGCAACAGTTCTAACACCTGGCAATAATCAACGTCCAGGGTTTGAGCAATTAAAACCGCAGCTTTGTCCATCAGTGCGGACAAATCTGTTTCGGCCAGGGCCTGCTGCCCCAAGTAAGCGACGGCCGCTTGCTGGCGAGCTCGCGAGTGGATTGACGTGAGCAATTCCTGCTCCTTGGCGGCCGCTCGCTTCCGATCCGTAATGTCGGTGAACACCGACAGAACAGCTTTCCCCGACACCAATGTCAGATACCGCATCGATACACTTGCCCAAAACAGCGTGCCGTCAGCTTTTTTAAACCGGACTTCTGTCTCGCGGACGTGTCCGTTGCGGGCGAGCCGCAACAGCAATTCCTGGCGCTCTGCAGGTCTGTGGTAGAGCGTTTCGGCTTTTTGGCGGTCGATCGACTTAAATCCTGTGAACCCGAAAGCCTGACGACATAAATCGTTACTATAAATAATTGTGCCGTCCGCCAGACTGCTCACGATCAGGGGTATTGGCATCGAGTTGGCGATCGTCAGCAGTAATTCTTTGGCTCCTTGCAGCTCTTTGTACAAGTCTGGCTTGGAGGCCCAGCCGTGACAGTCTTCAGACTTTTCAGGGATAAAACTTTCCATTGTTTAATCGATCCATTAGCAGGACAACTTTTTTAAACTTGTGGTCAATCAATACTGCGGACGGTTTTTAATTAGCATTCGTAGAATAAAAGTTTCAAGGCGATTCGCCAATGGAGCTACCAACGGAAAATCAAGGGTTTCACACTACGAACTACAAACAGTCCAGACTATTGGTAAATGACGATTTCAGATGCAGAGGAGGATCTACAGTAGCCCACAACACATTAATCTTAACCAGAACTATGCAACTGAAGGCCCTAAACTGCTCGACTGAAGTTTGATACGCTGCTCTCTCGTTAAAGACCACATCTGTCTTTGGTATGAAAATCTACTGTTTTTAAAGTTGCGTTAAGTTTTGATGTATGGCGAGGTACTTTACCCAATGTGCAGCGGAAGCTCCTAATCTAAAAAGTAAAGCCACCTACTTGCCAACCACCGAATACTATCCGAGGAGAGAGGAGAAATGCTTGAATCTTACCGCCGTACCGCGGCCGAACGTGCCCATGAGGGAATTCCACCGCTGCCCCTAGACGCCCAGCAAACGTCGGAACTGTGCGAACTGCTGAAAAATCCGCCGGCAGGAGAAGAAGAAACCTTAATAGAATTATTGCGCGATCGCGTCCCCCCAGGCGTAGACAGCGCCGCCTACGTCAAAGCTGGTTTTTTAACTGGCATTGCTAAAGGCGAAATCCACAGCCCCCTAATTGCTCCCAAATGGGCAGTTTACCTGCTGGGGACAATGATGGGCGGTTACAACGTCCAATCTTTAATCGATTTGCTCAATCCTACTGCCGAAATCGCCATTCCCGCCACCGCCGCCCGGGCACTGAGCAAAACGTTGTTAGTATTCGACGCTTTCCACGACGTTATAGCTTTGTCTGATACCAATCCCTACGCCAAGCAGGTAGTCGATTCTTGGGCGGATGCCGAGTGGTTTACAGGCCGTCCTGTATTGCCAGAAGCGATTACCGTTACAGTCTTCAAAGTTCCTGGAGAAACCAATACTGACGACTTGTCGCCTGCACCTCATGCTACCACGCGGCCGGACATTCCCCTACACGCTTTGGCGATGCTCGAAAGTAAGATGCCTGGGGCTTTGCAAACCATTGCAGAATTGAAGCAAAAAGGTCATCCCGTAGCCTATGTTGGTGATGTTGTCGGTACCGGTTCGTCACGGAAATCGGCGATTAATTCCGTGCTCTGGCACATTGGCAATGATATTCCGTTTGTGCCCAACAAGCGCAGTGGCGGTTATATTTTAGGAGGTGCGATCGCCCCGATCTTCTTCAATACCGCTGAAGATTCCGGCGCATTGCCGATCGAATGTGATGTCTCCAAAATGGAAACAGGAATGGTAATTACCATCCATCCCTACAAAGGCGAAATCACCAACGAAGCCGGAGAAATTATCTCCACCTTCACCCTCAAACCCGACACAATTCTAGACGAAGTTCGCGCCGGCGGCCGAATTCCGCTATTAATTGGACGAACTTTAACCGACAAAACCCGCGCAGCTTTAGGACTAGAACCTAGCACTATTTTTACCCGTCCTACAATCCCAGTAGATACGGGCAAAGGCTTCACTTTAGCACAAAAAATGGTAGGCAAAGCTTGCGGTTTGTCCGGCGTTCGTCCCGGTACATCTTGCGAACCAGTCATGACAACAGTCGGCTCGCAAGATACCACAGGGCCAATGACTCGCGACGAATTGAAAGAACTTGCTTGTTTGGGATTTAGCGCCGATTTGGTAATTCAAAGTTTCTGCCACACCGCCGCTTATCCAAAACCAGTTGATGTCAAAACTCACCATGAATTGCCCGATTTCATGGCAGAGCGCGCCGGCATAGCTTTGCGCCCCGGAGACGGCATTATTCACTCTTGGCTGAACCGGATGTTATTGCCAGATACAGTGGGAACGGGCGGCGATTCTCACACTCGTTTTCCTTTGGGAATTTCCTTTCCTGCTGGTTCGGGATTGGTGGCATTTGCTGCGGCATTGGGCGTCATGCCTTTGGATATGCCGGAATCAGTTTTAGTGCGGTTTAAAGGTGAATTGCAGCCGGGAGTAACGCTGCGGGATGTTGTGAATGCCATTCCCTATGTAGCAATTCAAAAAGGTTTGCTAACCGTCGCGAAACAGAACAAGAAAAACATCTTTTCTGGACGGATTATGGAGATTGAAGGTTTGCCCGATTTGAAGGTTGAGCAGGCTTTTGAATTGACCGATGCGACTGCAGAGCGTTCTTGCGCTGGATGCACCATTAAATTGAGCGTGGAGACTGTTTCTGAGTACATTCGTTCCAATGTCGCGCTGCTGAAAAACATGGTGGCGCGGGGCTATCAAGATGCGCGGACGATGATGCGCCGGGTGGCTAAGATGGAGGCATGGCTGGCAAATCCGGTGCTGATGGAGGCGGATGCTGATGCGGAATACGTTGAAATCATCGAAATCGATCTGAACGAGATTAAAGAGCCAATTGTGGCTGCTCCCAATGACCCGGATAATGTTAAGTTGTTGAGTGAGGTTGCGGGCGATCGGGTTGACGAAGTATTTGTCGGTTCTTGCATGACAAATATCGGTCACTACCGCGCCACTGCAAAGGTGTTGGAAGGTGCAGGGGAAGTGAAAACTCGCCTGTGGATTTGTCCGCCAACTCGCATGGATGAACAGCAACTCAAAGAAGAAGGTTATTACAGCATTTTTGGAGCCGCTGGAGCGCGTACAGAAATGCCCGGTTGCAGTCTTTGTATGGGCAATCAAGCGCGGGTTAAAGATGCGACAACGGTTTTTTCAACTTCTACTCGTAACTTTAACAACCGCATGGGCAAAGATGCACAAGTTTATCTCGGTTCGGCGGAACTGGCTGCTGTTTGTTCACTGTTAGGTCGCATTCCTACAGTCCAAGAATACAATGAGATTGTGTCGAAGAGAATCGATCCTTTTGCTGGTGATTTGTATCGGTATTTGAATTTCGATCAAATTGCTGGTTTTGAGGATGAAGGACGAGTGATTGCTTTGGAAGATATGCCTCGCATTGAGGATATTTTGGGCATTCCCGATGGTGTGCTGAGCAAGTAAAAAGTGGGGCGGGCGATCGCCCGCCCTGTGTTTATAATAGGAGAGGGGTTCACGCCTGCATCTCTAATTCACGTCCCAGATATTAATCGACCTGCCCCCATCCCCTTTTCGTAAATCAATCAAACTTCATATAAATCTGAGAAAGGAGAAAAGTGATTATGCCTGAGCAAGCTTTAATTAGCGAAAGCCAAGCGACAGCAACTTCAGCGCCAGAAACTCGCATAGGTGAAGAAATTGTAGATTTTTTGCGGGAGATTCAGCAAACTCCGAGAGAATATTGGCCAAACTTACTTCAGATGATTCGGATATTTCGCTCCACAGTAACAATGAAGCCAGGAAGCCCCGATACTTCGATAAAAACTACAGACGAAATTAAGACCATCGATCCCGTACAGCAGCACGAAGCTCTGAGCAAATTGCTACAGTCTTGGGTTGACGATGGAGATGAACAGGAGCAAACAGAAACCGCTGAAGTTCTCCGCAAGGCACTAGAAGAAAGCCCCGTGCATATATAAGAGCATTCCATGAGCAGAATAGTGTTGTTAGATTCGGGGCCATTAGGAATTGTTACAAATCCCAAAGCCGACTCTCCTTTATCTCAAGAGGGTAAAGTCTGGCTGCAATCTTTGCCGCTAAAAGGTTACATTGTCATGCTTCCTGAAATTGCTGACTATGAGGTGAGGCGCGAATTAATTCGTGCAGGTAAAACGGAAGGTATTAGACGACTTGATCAACTTAAATCGCAAATCCCCTACCGTCCTTTGACTTCGGAGGTAATGCTTCTAGCGGCTCAGTTGTGGGCTGACGCGAGAATGAGAGGAAGACCAACTGCAGAAGCCAGTGCACTTGACGGGGATGTGATTTTGGCGGCTCAAGCAATTTTGGAGGCAAATGAAGGGCATGAGGTGATAATTGCCACCACAAATGTGGGGCATTTATCCCAATTTGTGGATGCTCGCGAGTGGCGACTAATTCAGTAATCTTTAAATCGATCGCACTTAGCCAATCCCTGCTATACTTTCAACTACAGATATTTTTACAGACACCGTTAGCGAGATAAACAGCATGGTGGAAACAGTGGACACAATAGAAAAAATTGACGATCGCACACAAACCCGCTACTGGGGTCAAGTTACAGTCATAGACGCGGGCGATCGTTATAAGATCAATCGCATTGAAGTCAAGCCGGGGCATCACATCAGCACCCAAATGCACTATCACCGCAGCGAGCACTGGGTTGTCGTCTCCGGTACCGCTAAAGTTATCTGCGACGACAAAGAGACGATTCTCATGCAGAAACAGTCAACCTACGTTCCCATGAATACTGCTCACCGCGTAGAAAATCCAGGAGTTATTCCCTTGGTGATGATTGAAATCCAAAATGGTGAATACCTCGGCGATGATGACATTATCCGCTTCGCCCAAGATGCTCACGAGGCAGATTGATCCTAGATCCAAATATGAAGCAATCGCAGACGCCAAGAAAAAGCTTCGCACACCGAACAATCATCTACGCTACGCAGCGACCGGAAACAAGATAAATCCTACAATTAAAAATTTAGGGGCAATTTCAGAATTGCCCCTACCTTATTATATTAAGCTTGTTAAGCACCAGAATTTGATATAGCAAGTGGCGATCGTCCTACGGCAAAGAAGCGTTTTTCAAATCTACATTTGCCATATTGGCATTCTTTAAATTGGCACCTGTCAAGTCCGAACCGTTCAAATTTGCACCGTTCAAATTTGCATTGGTCAAATTTGCATCCCGCAAGTTGACTCCCTGTACGTCGATTCCCGACAAACTGCCACCTCTGAGGCTGACATTCGCTAAATTGGCTACAGACTGGCGAGCATTCCTCAGATTTGCACCCGCCAAATTGGCGCTTTCTAAATTAGCACCTATTAAATTAGCGCTGGTGAGGTTGGTATTTTTCAAACTCGCAATCACTAAACCCGCCAAACTCAGATTAGCGCGGCTCAAATCAGCACCCTCCAAATTAGCCCCGTGCATTTTAGCCGCAACTAAACTCGCACCTTGCAATTTAGCTTGTTTCAGATTTGCTTCATTCAGTTTGGCTTCGTTCAAATTTGCACCGTTCAAATTGGCACCGCTCAGATTCGCACCAGTCAAATCTGCCCCGCTCAGATCAATACCAGCAAGCTGCGCTCCTGTCAAGTCACATTGGCTACATTTTTTAGTTTCTAATAATTGCTTGACGTGGGATACGTTTTCGGCCTTTACTCCCGATGCCAAACCGATCGCAATTAGCACCCCTGTTGTTGTTAAAATCCCAAATTTCATATACCACCCTCAGCAATATCTCTCTGTTAATAATATCGCACATTATTAAAGAGGGTTGGGTGATCAGTCTCTTTGATAAACTGTGACAATCATCACCCTGTTGTGCACAAAATATGCAATAATTATTGACGTTTCAACTCCCCCAAAATTATTGTAAATAATTATTGCTTTTTCAGGAACCAAAAAGGAAAAGATTGCGTCGGTTCGAGACGGACTCCGGTGATGCTGTTCTGAGCAAAGGTATAGTCCTTATCCTGCCAAAGAGGGATGAAAGGTACATCTTGACCTAGTATGTCTTGAATTTCCGCAAACAGAGCTTTGCGGGTTTCAGGATTTGCTTCTTTTCGTTGCTTGTCGATCAGTTCATTGACCCGATCGTTATAATAGAACGAACCCTGACCTTGGCTAGCACCCTTTTCACAGCCCCCAGCCGCCGAACCCGTCGCACAATCTAAAAACGGCTGAATGTAATTATCGGCATCGAAAAAGTCGGCGTACCAATCCACTAAAACCGCAGGATAAATTCCCTTCTCTATGTTTTGAAACAAAGTCGGAGATTCAACGCTGTTAATTTCTACCTGCATTATCCCGTCCATTTTGAGTTTAGTTTGCGCCTCGATCAGACTCGCGACTAAAGCTCGTTTTGTGGAAGCTGAAGGATACCAAAGTTGCAGAACAAAAGGATTGGTGGCTGAGTATCCAGCTTTCGTTAAAAGTTCCTTAGCCTTTGTCGTGTTGGCATCGCCGTACAGTTCTTTAAAAACCGGTTTTTGAACGTCGAAGGTTGTAGGGATCAGACTGTAAAGCGGTTGTGCTTGTCCCCGCAGTACGCGCTCATTAATCAGGGGGCGATCCATCGCTGCTGCGAGCGCCTGTCTCACTTCTAACTTATCCAGCGGTTTAGACTTGGTATTCAGCGTCATGTAACTAACCGTACTGCTTTCCCCCGCGATTTCCTGCCATTTCCCTTGTTTTGCTCCCTCGCCCAAGCTTTGAACTTGGTCTGCATCCAGAGACAAATAAGCCACATCAACTGCACCAGTCCGAAAACTATTGAACAAATTTGAGGCACTAGAAAGCAGCAAAAGGTCAATTCCTTGATTAACTGGTTTTTCGCCCCAATATTTGTCAAACACGTCAAACTTGAGAGAATCGCTGCCGTAATTCGCCAACTTGTAGCGTCCCGTTCCCACAAACGTATCGGGTTTAAATTTACCCTCCCCAATCTCGTAGGCTTTGGGAGAGACTGCACAACTACCAGCAAATGTCAAGAGAGAAGGAAAAGCAGCAAAAGGCTTTTTCAGTTGAAAAGTTAATTCGTATTCGCCCGTCGCTTTCACAGACTCTACTGCATCGCTCAACAAGAAAGCCGGACGACCGCCATTTTTGATAAACCGCTGCAAGGAAAACTCCATTGCTGCGGCATTAAACGGTGTGTCGTCGTGAAAAATAACGCCTTGACGCAAGGGGATTGTATATGTCAATCCGTCTTGGCTAACTTTAGGCATTGCTGTGGCTAAATGGGGGACTAACTCAGTAGTTCCCGACTTGTAAGTATAGAGAGTGTCGCCCAAATTTTGCAGCAGTTGCCCTGAGATAATTTCGTAAGCGTCCGCAGGGTCGATCGTCCGTAATTTCAAGGTTGTGCCAATAGTAACGCGGTTATTAGCATTTTCGCCGCTCGCAGTGACCGATGGACGTGTTCTTTGTCCACAACTTGCAGTTAACAAGCAGCACAGACAGAACAGAGCTATCGCTTTAATCACTGAAGGTTTTATATGTATTCTAGGCTGCTGCTTGTTAATTCCCATCGTCTTTTTTTGACACTCCAAATTATTGATTATATTATCAGGACTTACGCACTATTAGACTAGAAACCGGATTTATTGATAGATTCTCCTGTAATATCATGTCCGAGCGATTGACCATAATATCCCGGCAGGGCGGGTTTTTGAGATTGTCAATTATTGGCAGATATGGTTGTTGAACCCGCCCCTACCTCATTTCGGGCGAAGCGAAGCGGAGGGAATCGACCGGACAGAAGATAATACAAATATCGCTGCCTAACCACAGCAACTTAAAAGCTTGGTAATGTTCGATCGGTTTGAGATCCTTGGGCTCAATCTTGATCGCTTGCTGGGCCATCAGTGTTCTTGCTAAGAAGTGCGACGATCGTCTTAATTAATTCATCCGGTTCGATCGGCTTTGCCAGATGTCGGTGAAATCCAGCTTGCAAAGCTTGCTGTTGATTAACCTCGCCCGCATAGGCAGTCAGGGCGATCGCGGGAATCAGCCCACCCCGTTCGGGCGGCAGAGCTCGCACTTGTCGCAACAGCATATAGCCATCCATCCCCGGCATACCAATGTCGCTCAACAGGACATCTGGCTGGAAATTAGTCAACGCTGTGAGGACTTCTTGAGGGACAGCAAGAGTCAGTACCTCTGCACCTGCATCTTCTAGCAAAAACGAAATCAACTCTCGCATATCCGGCTCATCATCAACCACAACTATCCGCATCCCCGATAACGGTTCATCCGCAGTCGATCGTTCCGAAAGTCCTGCCAGAGAGTTTTCTTGTCTTACCTTCCCTGATAGGGGCAGTCTTACAGTAAAGGTAGCTCCTAACCCTTCACCCTGGCTATCTGCCCCAACGGTGCCACCGTGCAGTTCGACTAAATGCCGCACGATCGCCAGCCCCAATCCCAAGCCACCAAAATTGCGGGTTGTAGCGCCATCTTTTTGGCGGAAGTAGTCAAACACGTAGGGTAAAAACTCCGGTGCGATGCCAATCCCTGTATCCGCCACAGTAATTTGAGCCTGATTGCCAACACGAGTCAAATTCACCTCAACGCGCCCCCCGGCCGAGGTGAATTTGACCGCATTGGAAACAAGATTCCAGACTATTTGCTGCAAACGGCCCGAATCTCCCAAAATTTGTCCAATCTGAGGATCTAACACAGTCCGAATGTCAATGGATTTGGCAACAGCAGCCAAATTGACAGTTTCGATCGCCGATTCCACAGTTAAAGCTAAATCAACTGGACGAATATTAAGACTAAGCTTGCCTTGGAGAATTTTCGAGACATCAAGCAAATCTTCAATCAATTCAGTTTGCAGCTTGGCATTCCGTTCGATCGTCGCTAACGCCTGGGCGGTTTTCGCCGCATCCAGCTTGCCAGTTTGCAGCAGCTTTGACCAGCCCAAAATAGGATTGAGGGGCGATCGCAATTCATGGGATAGTACCGCTAAAAACTCATCCTTGATCCGATTTGCCTGTCTTAGCTGTTGGGCTTGCTGCTGGAGTGAATCGTTCAGATTTGCCCGTTCCAGAGCGATAGCGATCTGGTCACAAATCGATCCCAGCAGCTCGATTTCTGCAGGCGTGAAGTGCGTCCGAGTCCGACTGGCAAATGAGAGCGTTCCTAATAACCGTCCTTGAGCGATTAACGGTTGACCCACGTAAGCTGTGATGCCCAGTTCATAGAGGGCTTTACCATTCGGATGAGTGGAAAGTTCGGCTTGATTCAAGACAAGTTGCTGCTGCGTTTGGGCAACCAATCCACAGAGATATTGCCCTACTTCGATCCAGGCGATCGCCTGCGCCCTTTCTTCAGAGATGCCATCATAGTTTCTCAAATGCAGCATCGGGCGGTTGTCTTTTTCTTCCACCATGAAGTTGTAGTAACAATGCAGATCGAGTAGCACTGCCAGTTTGCGGAATAGCGTGTCCATCAAAGCCAGAGGCTGTTCTGTCTTCATCAGATCGCGCGTAGTTTCATACAGCAATTGCAGGCGCTCACTTGCTTGCCGTTGTGCAGTCTTGTCCTGCATGATTTTGACAAATCCCTGCGGACAATCCGCTTCATTAAGCAGGGGCATCATCAATCCACTGGCCCAAAAGTGATTCCCATCTTTGCGGACGTGCCAGCGTTCGTCTTCTGCCCGTCCTTGCAGTAGAGCCATTTGCCTCTGGTACTCGGCTTGTCCTTGTTCGTTATCTTCGGGCGTGAAAATCATCCGACTCGAGCAACCAATTGCTTCTGTCTCGGTATAGCCCAACAACCTTTCTGCCCCTGAGTTCCAACTGGCAATGATGCCGTTAAGGTCGAGGGTGAAGATGGCATAATCTTTGGCGCTTTCAAAGATCAGACGGAGGCGGGATTCACTCTCGCGCAGGGCTTCCTCAGCTTGTTTGTGGTCTTCAATATCAACACAGGAGCCGATGTAGCCCAAGAACTCACCTTCCAATCCGTAGCGAGGAACAGCTTCATCCATAATCCAACGGTATATGCCATCACAGCGTTTCAAGCGATAGTCCATCTTGAACGGTTGACGGGCATCAAAGGCAGTCACATAGGTGTCTAAACACCGCTCAAAGTCGTCGGGGTGGACTCCTTCTGTCCAACCATTGCCCCTTTCTTGCTCGATCGTGCGTCCGGTAAAGTTTAGCCACGGGACGTTGAAGTAATAACAGAGTTTATCGGTGCCCGACATCCAAATCAGCACAGGGGCGGCATCTGCCATCAGCCGGAACCGTGCCTCACTCTCCCGTAGTGTGGCTTCGGCTTGTTTGCGATCGGTGATATCGTTGACGAATGCTACAAACCCTTCAATTTTTCCCTGGCTATTGAAGCGGGGAACATAGGTGGCATTGATATAACGGGTTCCACCATCTTTGTAGGGAATTTGGCTTTCAAAGGTCACTTCCTGTCCTGCCAAGACTTGCTCAACATAAGGACGAATCCCTTCATAGCCAGTTTTGCCTAAAACCTCTTGAAGGTGCTTGCCATAGATTTGCGCTGCCGGATGTCCAAACCATTCTTCATATGCTCGATTGTTGAAGCGATAACGCTGGTCTGAGTCTACAAAGGAAATCAAGGCAGGCACGGCATTGGTGACTAAACGAAGTTCTGCTTCTCGTTGTTGCAATACCTCCTCGGCCAGTTTTCGATCGGTGACATTTCGGAAATAAATGGTAATCCCGTTCGCAGCAGGGTAGGTGCGAACGTCATACCACCGATCGTGATCGGGATAAAAAGCCGTGACTGACAAAGCCACGCGCTCGTTTGCCACGCGCCGATAAACCTGCTCAAACTCGCTGCCATTAAGTCCGGGGAATTCTTCCCACACATTTTTCCCAATCAGATCGCTGGCAGTCCGGTCTAGCAGAATTTCCGCTGACCGATTCACATAAGTGAAACACCAATTCTCATCAAGGGAAAAGAATCCATCATCAATACTCTCTAGAATGTTGCGACTCTGCTCTTCGCTTTGACGCAAAGCTTCTTCTGCTTGTTTACGATCGCTGATGTCGATTAATACGCCGCGCGTCGAAATTATCATGCCCTCAGCGTTATAGGCGCAATCGCCCTTTGCCAAAATCCAACGAACGGTGCCATCTGCCCACAGCGTCCGATACTCAATTTCAGTATGCGGTTGATTCGCTTTGAGCTCATTGAGTACGGTGTGAACGAATGGACGATCGTCGTGATGCACCGCTTCTAAAAACACCTTCATGGAAATTCCCCGATCCACGGGTAAACCAAACATCCCTTTGGCTATGTCCGTCAAACTCAGGGTGTCAGTTTCCCTATGCCAATACCACAAACCCAAATTGCCGCCTTCGGAAGCCAGTCTGAGCTGTTCTTCGCTCTCGCGCAACGCCTGGAACGATCGATCGCGCTCGAAGACGATGCTGGCAACTTGGGTGCCGAACTCCGCGAGTTTATGTTCCCAATCAGTCGGCATCCGCGCCTCGCTAAAGCAAAGCATCAGCGACCCCATAGGTAGATTGTCCTGCCTGAACACGGGCTGAGAATGACACGCTAGAATGCCATGAGCCACGCATAAATTTCGCCATGCTTGCGACCAGCGATCGTCCTTGGCAATGTCGGCGCAGGTCACGGGCTGACCGCTATACACTGCTTCGCCGCACGTTCCAATGCACAAATCGTTAATCGGAGCATTTTGGAGTCCTTCAGCAAAAGACGGTGGAAAGTCTGGAGTAATCGATCTGTTAAAAGTCAGCCCCTGAGCATCCGCTAGCATGAAGCCCGCGCGGGTACCCGGATTCAGCTTGGATACAGAGTCACACACGGCTGCCAGACAGTCGTATAGTGGCTGTCCGAAGGCGATCGACTCCAGCAGTCGTTTCTGCTCGATTAGGAGGAGTTCCGCCTGTTTGCGATCGGTAATGTCAGCAAGCAAAACGGTCAGTCCACTGGGCGAAGGGTAAATTCGATGGTCATGCCAACCTTTCAAAGGTGAGTACAGATAATCAAACTGGAGTGGCGTTTGTTCCCGCATTGCCCGATGAAATTGCACATAAGCATCGGTGTCAACGGCTGCAGGAAATAGCTCCCAAACGTTCTCACCCAGAATCGCTGACCGCGGCATTCCAACCATTTCACAGTAGCGATCGTTGGCATAGGTGTAGCGCCAATCGCGATCGAGGATGTAAAACCCATCGTTGATGCTAGAAAGTACCGTTTCTAGCTGTTCTTTTGTCTCCCTCGCCGCAGCTTGTGCGACTTGACCCCGAACCTGGGCTTTTTGTTCTAGGAACCTTGCCTCCTGTAAAGTTTGCAAGGCTGCTTTCGCATTTTTTAGAGCATTGCGCCACGATAAACTGAGTGAAGCGCTCAATCCTGCGGCGATCGAAAACATACCGATCCGAACAATTGTCTCTACATTAACTATCTGTAAGGAATAGAACGGCTCAATAAAAAAATAGTTGATTGCCAGCGTAGATAAAATTGTTGCCAGTAACCCAGCCCCGAAACTGCCATACCACGCACTCACCATTACCGCGATGAAAAACAGGGGCATCGTGGTTGGGTAGAGCCACGGTAAAAGCAATCGGGTTAGCGCCAGTGCCAAAGCCACGGAGAGGGTGGCCACACCATAGGGAAGTAGTCGAATATCTCTGAAAATGCTGTTGATTTCCTCTACACTCACCCTTTGTACTCCTTATCCGAAAAATATCTTGCTCGCAGCGCCTTACTGCATTCGCCAAGCGTTGCATCTGGGGAATTACCTAACTCATCCAGCAATATCTAAATTTGCTTGAGTGCCAAGCGAGAAGGCTTAGCCTGTCCATTTTCCCAACGATTAATCGTGGGAAAGGTCATCCGTTCTAAAAAACTTACCCATAGCTACCCAAATCTTGACATAGCTAGACATGAGTGCTTGTGGTGTTAACTTCCTGTTTCACAGTAGCGACAACATGACTGCTGTCGGGTTTGTCTACTCCGCAGGCTGACACGGTGGAACTCACCGCCAATTCTGAACGTTCTGGAATAAATATTCCTTCAAACCAACGTTCTATATTTTTCGACGCATTCAAGTCACGGTCTTGAATATTTCCACAACTGGGACATTCAAAGGCTCGGACTCTTAATGGCATTTTATGCCGATGATTACAGCAATTTGAACAGATTTGACTGCTAGGAAAGAATCGATCTATGAGCGTCAATTTTGAGTTAAACTTTTCGGTTTTATATTCAAGTTGACGCTTGAATTCGTACATTCCGCAGTCGGCGATTGCACCAGCTAACTTGTGGTTCTTCAAAAATGCCTTAACATTCAAATCTTCAATCTTCACTTCACCGTGGTTTTTGGCGAGGTAAGTTGTTAGCTTATGAATAGCATCTTTTCGGATGTTTGACACTTTTAGGTGCAGCTTGGCTAGTTTAGCGATTGCCTTTTTGCGGTTGTTAGACCCTTTGACTCGCGCACAGACACGCCGTTGCAGACGTTTCATTTTACGGTTCATCCGACGATAGGCTTTAGGGTTGGCAAAGACTTCGCCGTTAGAACAAACAGCTAGCTGCTTGATGCCGATATCAACTCCGACAGTAGGACGGTCACGTAGAGTTGCGGGCTGCTCAATTTCGTATTTAAAAGCAATGAACCATCTGTCAGCTTTTCGACTGATTACGCAGTTGTGAACTGCCGTAATTGGTAATGGTTCGTGCAGCCTAACCCAGCCAATCTTAGGTAACTTGACACGCTTGCCGTCGTTATTAATTCCTGGCTTTGCTTTGGTTCCTTGTTCTAGGTAGAAGGAGTCCCCCGATACACCTTTCTTTTTGAATCTAGGTTGTTTAGATACCTTTTTGAAGCATCTATCCCAAGCTGTTCTCAATTCAGTTAGAGCCTGTTGTGGGCTGGCTTTGGAAGATTCGTAATACCAGGGATGCTCATGTTTGACTTCTGCCACTAAACGCTTGTGTAGATCAATTGCAGAAGGGATCTTAATAGTTTTATCCGTCTTCCTGAGTGTCAATGTTTCAAGGATGATTGAATTTGCCCAGTTGTAAGCGTGTCTTGCTACTCCGCAATGCTGCCGAAATCTAGTCACCTGTTTGTTATTAGGTTTTAATTCCGTCTTGAAACTAAGTAACATTTGCTTTTACCTCATTTCTGCCTTACTCTTATTGTATGCGGAATTAATACGGAACAAGAAAATGCCTAGAAAAAAGATTTACAGCGAGCCTAAGCGTAAGGTCAACCTCAGCCTAACCGAGACTGCTACTAAGTGGCTAGAGGAAAAACGAGTTCAGCTTACCGCAAGCAGTCTTAGTGACGTTATCGAGAGACTTGCTAGAGAGTTACCCAACAATTCCATCAATGGGTAACTTTGTCCAAGAATCACGTTACAGCTTTAAACCCTAATTCATCCGCCAACTTTTTCTGAGACAGCTTCAGCCCTTGCCACCGTTCTGGCACCAAATTACCGATCGCTGGTTTTGCCGCCCTCAGCCGTTCTATTTTGAGAAGCCTCAGAAGTAACAGGTATAAAGCTATTTATATTTTACCAAAGAACTGGGTCTAAAGCCCCGTCCTTCGCTTGACGGCTTTTCCTCTTTAAGTGTATCAATCCAGTCCTCTACAAGCTGGGTCATTGTTTTTTCTTTCTGTTTGGCAATTCTCCGTAACTTTTTTAACCGACTCACGGCAATGCGAATACTTAATCTTTCTTTAATCATTTTGCTACCCAATCGCTACCCGTTATGAGATCATGGTTAGCATGAAAACATTGAAGTTTAAGCTATATCAAAGCAAGCGAAATAGACATCTCAAGCGAAGTATCAATGCTGCCGGGGTGATCTACAACCATTGCATTGCACTCCATAAACGGTACTACCGGATGTGGGGCAAGCATTTGAATTGCAGCAAGCTTCAAAGTCATATTGCTAAAATCAGAAAGCGTAAAGCGTTCTGGCAGCAGGTTGGATCTCAGGCTGTACAGGATATCTGCCAGCGAATCGAGAAAGCCTACCAACTGTTTTTTAAGCATCACCAGAAAGGAGTTAGACCTCCCGGTTTCAAGAAAGTTCGCAAATACAAATCGTTCACTCTCAAGCAAGCTGGCTATAAATTTTTAGGTGGTAATCTAATTAAAATTGGGAATCGCGTTTATCAGTATTGGAATTCCAGAGAGATAGCGGGGAAGGTCAAAACCTTAACCATTAAGCGCACTCCATTGGGAGAGTTATTCATGGTTGTGGTCGTTGACAGCGTTGAACAACCTGAAACCAAAGTCGAGACGAGTAGAATCGCTGGCTTTGATTTCGGCTTGAAAACGTTTCTCACCTGCTCAGATGGAACGAAAATCGAATCACCACAATTCCTGAAACAATCCCTCGGCGCTATTAAGAAAGCGAATCGTCAACATTCCAAAAAACGGAAAGGCTCAGCTAACCGGGAAAGAGCAAGACTCAATCTAGTTCGCAAGCACGAGGACGTAGTAAATCGTCGCTCTGATTGGTTCTGGAAATTGGCTCACGAATTAACTGATAAGTTTGACGTGCTGTGTTTTGAAACGTTGAATCTAAAAGGAATGCAACGGCTTTGGGGACGTAAAATCTCAGACCTTGCATTTGGCGATTTCCTCCAAATTCTCAAATGGGTTGCCAAAAAGAAAGGAAAACAATTAGTTTTTATCGACCGCTGGTATCCATCTAGTAAAACTTGTTCCCACTGTGGACACGTTCTGAAAGAATTGGATTTATCAGTTCGTGAATGGCGATGTCCGTCCTGCCAGAAGGTGAACAGCAGAGACGAGAACGCTGCAATAAATATTTGTGCGGTTGGGGCGTCAACCGTTAAGTTAGGCGATGTTAGACAGGCTGTGCCTGCAATTGCTGTTTGAGCTTAGAATCCCCTCGCCTTGATAGCTGGGGAGTATGTCAAACCTTTGACAGATTCCAGAGGTCAGTCATCACTCTTAAGATATATATCAATCCTTACAGGAGTCGTAAATTTTTTATCCCACCCCAACCTTCCCCGAACCCGCTCTGAGAAAGTAAGAAATTCACAAATGATGCGAGGATTGCTATATGAAGTCAATCTTAAATCTAAAATAGACTAAGTTGCTTTAAATTCCTTTGAGGAGCGATCGCCAATCCCGACAGCGTTTCAGGTAAATGCGAGCTACATGATCGCTGGGATTTGTTCGCAAACACTCTTCAAATAATTTTCCTGCTTCTCGGAATTCTTTCCGCTCGCACAGTAACATAGCTTCATTATATACAGACAAATTTGCTAGCTTTGCCGACAAACTTTCGGGCGGGTCTGCATCAAATACCTCATAAACTACCACATATTGAGATTTTCCTTTTACCTGTACTTTATCCACAATTCTAATTGCATAATCGGTGGGATTTCGCAACCGTTCCAAAGTCTGCTGAGAAATTAACAGAGGTACGCCGTAATCTTTGGTCAATCCTTCAATGCGAGATGCTAAATTAACAGCATCGCTAATCACAGTGCTGTCCATCCGGCTTTTACCCCCGACTGTCCCCAGCATCAAAGAACCCGAATTGATGCCAATGCCAATTTGAATCGGGACGTAGCCGACGCCTTGACGGTATTCGTTGTAAGTTTTGAGGATATTTAGCATTGCAATACCCGCTTTCACTGCATCATCTGCAAAGTCACTAAACAAAGCCATAATTGCATCGCCGATGTATTTGTCAATAAACCCGTTATTGCTAGTAATCGCAGGCTCCATCCGCGAAAGGTAAGCATTGATAAATTTAAAATTTTCTTGGGGAGTCATAGTTTCTGAAAGCGTCGTGAAGTCGCGAATATCCGCAAATAGCACCGACATTTCCTGCTGCACTTGGTCGCCTAAATGGACATCTATAATACTTTCATATCCCAACAGATTTAGAAATTGGTGTGGCACAAATCTACCGTAAGCATCAGTTAAGTCTGATTCGGCATCCAGGGATTTTTCTAAATTTTGGTTGAGGTCAAATAGTTCCTTAATAAATAAATGGCGCTGGGATTCAGCTTCTTTGCGTTCCGTGACATCTTGAAAAACTGCGATCGCAAAAGCAACTTTGCCACCATCGTCAAAAATTGGCCTTCCCCAAATTTCTAGGGGAACTTTCTTGTCGGTTCGATGAATTTCCAGATCGTCAGCAGTCGCGTTTTCGCCCCTTAAAGCTCGGACGAGCGGCAAATTCTCGAAAGGATAAATTGTCTCCGTTCCCGCGATATAAATTTGATAACTTTCTGACAAATCCTCAACAGAATTTAAGGGCAAAACTCCTTGACCGAGTAACTGCTGTCCGGCGTGATTTACGTAGTAAGGTTTGCCTTGAGAATCGAGCACTACCACGCCTACCGGAATCGCTTCGAGAAATTGAGCCAGCTTGATTTCGCCTTCGCGCACCGCCTCGAATGCGCGAGAGCGTAACTCAGTTTCAACCGTATCGGAATGTTCAGCAGTAGTTTCCAGCAAGATTTCCAGATCCGCTTTTTCCTCCTTCAAGTCTTCCACTTGCTGGCGCAATCTTTCTATCTCTAAAAGTAGCTGTTCTCTAGATGGTTGTTCTTCCAGCATAACTCGAGAATTTGCGCCTCGACTAACAAAAAATTGCTTAACATCTCGCACCCTAAAATTAATCGTGTTTTTATAGAAATTCCAACTGCAAACCAGGCATCAGGCGCTGAAAATTCCTCAAAGATTTACCGTGCCAAGCTATGCTTTGAGAGCCTTGCACCGCCATTTGCACCCTGGCTGTTTTGCGGATCTCGATAATAAACTTCGATAGCATATTGATGCCAGAACTGTTCAAAAATTCTAACTGCTGCAAATTGAGGGTAATTTTCGTCGGTTCCAAGTCGGCAACTTTAGTCAGAAACTGCGCTATCGGCGCGTACTCAGCAGGCCCGCTCAGCCTTAGAGATCCAATAAAACTCACGGTTGCCGTTGCTGGATCGTAACAGATCTGGTAATCTTCTGTATTAATTTCCATAGCCACAAAAAAAAGTCCCTTAGATATTATCGATCGCTAGCGTTGCTTATCAAAGAAATGGGTCTAAAACCCCGTCCTTCTACGAGGGCTTTGAGCTAGAATAGAGAAGTCTACAGGCTCAAGACGCGTTGAAATAGCTACGATGAGAGCGGAGCGCACCTAGACAGTTCGGAGGGGCAATGCTTAACTGCAACCCTGAAGACACCAAGCTTTTTGCTTGAGTACAACGAAACATAGTCGCCTAGCGGGCATTGGGAGACTATAAACGGACGTGGAGCAACGGTAAGACTACTTTGGTAGCGCGTTGCTGTGAAGCGTTAAGGAATCTTCGCTCATGAAAGGACGAGGAGGTATGTCAAACTGTTAATTGCACCATAGTTGTCACCGCAATTACTTCCGGGTCTTTGTGCACGGTCTGGAATTTCCAGCCAAGTTTGGCGGTATAATCGGTGAGCATGGTCAACAAACCCAATCCAGAATTGGTACAGTTGTCGTCAGCAGCATTTTTTTCCAACCGCTGAAGGTAAAGTTCGCTTGGCTCCGAGGCCAGCAACTCCTGAATATAAGCCTGAAACTTGTCCACAGCTTGCGGAGAGATGCTGTTAGCCACTGAGACAATCACTCCCTCGCTCTCTAATTGCAGTTTAATATCGATCGGGTAGTCGGAGGTTTCATCATTAAACTTCATGGCATTTTCCAATAACTCGTTGGCAATGTAGCTAACAGCACTTTTTATTTCAGCTTGTCTTTCAATTGTCGAGGGTTCATCTTGGTTGCCCGGAAAAAAAGTCGTCAGGTAATCAGCCAGAAAATCAGCAGACAAACCGTTGTTCCGCCACCGCTGCTTGAGAGGAACCGAACTCGGAGAAAATCCAATTATTAAGTATTCTTGGCTAGCGGGCTGCTCGATGAAATCTCCGAAAATCTGAGTCATATCGATGTGAGAGCTAAAGTTTGAGATGAGGGGGATCACTGAATATATTTTAAACTTTAGGAGGGATATTCAAGTAGTTATTTTTGTTTGAGTACCAGCAATGTGATGTCATCAAAAACTTTTTGTTCGCCGATGTGCGATCGCACGTCCTTAATTACAGCGTGCCTAATTTCGGCAGCAGAACGCTGCCAATGAATTTTTATTACCTCAATTAACCTATCTAAACCATAAAGCAGTTTATCCATATTTTTAGCTTCCGTAATCCCGTCAGTGTAAAGCACAACCACATCTCCTGAATGCAAATGCACAATTTTCTCAGCAACAAATTCAGCAATATCTACATCCAGCCCGATCGGGAAACCCAAATCGATTGTATCAAACCGCTCTACACAACCGTTACACCGCACAACAATCATTTCTTCGTGCTGGCCGCTCAACTTCAGCATCCCCTCCTCATAGTCTAGCAAGGCAAGGCTAGCATTTTTGTCGCATTTCATCCGCTGCACGTTATCATAAATTACACTGTTAATAGCACTTAAAAATCTTACTGGGTCTGGTTCATTGTAGGCGAGCAAAGTTCTTACTGCCGTTTGCACCATAATCATTAAAACACCGCTCTCCAATCCGTGTCCCGTCACATCTCCAATGCCAATTTTCACTCTACCTTTGTGTTGGAGTACGTCGTAATAGTCGCCCCCTACTTCCTCAGCAGCTTCCATAAATCCCGCAATATCTAACCCCACAACTTCATTGAGTTCTAAGTCTTTGGGCAGCAGCATCTGCTGAATCTTGCGAGTAACGTCTAGTTCAGCGCTCATTCGCATATTTTCTGCTTTTAGGCGATCGTTGAGAACAGTAATTTCTTGATTTGCACCAACTAAGGCATCGGCAATTTTGTTAAAAGCACCCACAACTTGCCCCAGTTCATCTCTGTTATCCAAAATAATTTTGTGGTCAAGATTGCCGCTTGCCATCTTTTTTGCAGCTTCGTCAAGGACAAACACAGTTTGCATAACGCTTCTATAAAAACTTACAAATAAATAAATAACTATGGCTAAGGTTATTAACACAACAATAGAAATTATGCGTTTCTTGGCAACGAAACTATCAATGCGTTTTTGCAGGAGAAAGTCTAATTCCTTGATAGTTTTATCCCACAGTTCAAAACTATAATTCAGAACTCGATCGCTCCCATCAAGATAGGCAGAATATTCCACTAATGCTGTGGGCTTAATCAGTTTATCTAGTTGCTCAGTTAGCTGCTCTACTACCGAGTTAAAGTTTGTTAAATACTCCCTTAATTTCGGGATCAGATTCCCGTGAGGATTATTGCTAAATCCTACCTCCATATTGATAGCTAAATCCTGATTAATTTCTCTCAATTTGCCTGCCAAAGTAATCAGTTTCGCTCTTTCTTCAGGTGTGGCATCGGAACGCAAGTTGTTTATTTGAGAGATCAGCCTAATCTCTGACAATATTTTTTGGATTTCTGGAAGTTTCAGCAAAGTAGCATCCATCAAATAATAGGTATCTAGATCCGGGTCTAAAATGAGATTAGAAGTATCGCCGACGCGAGCGCTCAGTCTATCAATATCTGTAGCTAAACGTTGATAGAAAAAATCGTAAGTTTCTAAACTCCAATGGCTGTGGCGAAGTTTGAATTTGTGCCAATCTTGATAAATATTATTAAATTTTTTACTGGATATTAATGTGTTTCCAAGCTGGCTATCTGTATTAGCCATCGCTTGAAATTTATTGTCTATCTTGGCTTTTAAATTTGTTCTTAATTCTGAATTGCTTAAACTAGGATTTAACCTCTGATTCGGATAATTTAAGAGTTGAAGTTTCGGTATATATTCCCTCAACTGGCGCAGTCGCCGCAGGTATTCATTTCCGTAGATTTCTTTTTGGGCAAAATCAACTCTGCTGTTAATTTCGGAAATTAGCAGGTACATGACCAAGGTTAACGGTATTGCAAATAGAAAACCAATTAAGGTAAATTTTTGAGGATAGCTCAGCCGATTCATTAAATGGATTCCCAGGGATTTTCTGTTCATAATCGATAGATTTTAAGAATATTGTACTAAAAAAGTAGCGATCGCTACTAAAGTAGTTGCGGGGACGATCGCTCTAGAAAACCCGAATGCTAATATAATTAATCAGCGATAAGCTGTGGAGCATTTAAACCAGTAACGAGGCTTGTAGGGTGCGTCAGGAGTGAACACTTATGCGCTTATGCGAGAAACAATTCTGTAATGACGCACCCTACTATCCTCTTTTAAATGCCGAACAGCTTAGCTGATTTAATTTCTAATGCGTTTTCGTCCAGTGGCAACAATTTTTGTGGCATCCCTGTGATATCCTTGGCTGAGCTCGCCTCCCCCAGTCTAAAACACGTTTAGCAGTTTTGGAACGAAGAATAGTAATTTGTACTGAGATTCGGGGGCAGGAGTAGAGGCTTTTAAGAATATTTACTTAAGCATAAATTTTTCTTAATACCCGGAGACAACAAGTAAAAATTAAGTAATAACTGGGTAGTGCAAGTTTCCTGAAACACAACTGCAGGCGGCGAGTAGAAAATACTTGCGCCCATTGGTCACAAGTTAAGCCTGTATGCCAGTTGTCAAGGGGATTTGAGAAGATGTGTCAAAGAAAAATTGGTTTT